>JAISNZ010000055.1 GCA_031275955.1 Desulfovibrio sp.
ACCGCGTGAGCGGACGCCCGCCGCGAAGGCGCAAGCGCAATTTATTTGCGCGGTTAAGCGCCGGAGCGGGCGTAACCAAAAGAAAACTTGATGGGTAATCTCAAAGTTGAAATGCTCTAGTAGATCTGGTAGCCGCTCTCGTTGTGCTCGGAAATATCCAGACCGGCCGCCTCCTCCTGTTCGGAACTGCGCAGCGGGCTGACGGCGTTGACAACGGCCAGGAGAATACGGCTACCGGCATAGCAGAAAACCCAGGTCCCCACAACGGAGATCCCTTGAATCCAGAGTTGTCCGGGATTGCCGTAAAAAAGTCCGTTCACCCCGTTGACGGCGGCCACGGCGAAAAGACCGGTGGCCAGGGCGCCCCAGGTGCCGCCCAGGCCGTGGATGCCCACCACATCCAGGGCGTCATCGTAGCCGATCCTGCTTTTGACCTGGACGGCGATGTAGCAGACGATGCCGCCGATGAAACCGATAATCAGGGAGGAAGCGGGGGAGACGAAGCCCGCCGCCGGGGTGATGGACACCAGCCCGGCCAGGGCGCCGGAGGCCGCGCCCAGGGTGGTGGGCTTGCCGGAGCGGAACCGTTCCATTACCAGCCAGCCCAGAACGCCCGCGGCGGTCGCCAGTTGCGTTGTGGCCAGGGCGTTTCCGGCCAGGGCTCCGGCGGACAGGGCGCTGCCCGCGTTGAAGCCGAACCAGCCGAACCACAAAAGACCCGCCCCGAGAATGGTCAGGGGCAGGTTGTGGGGGGCCGTTTCCCCCCGGGCAAGACCCAGGCGGGGTCCAAGAGCGTGGGCGCAGGCCAGGGCCGCGGCGCCCGAACTCATATGCACCACGGCGCCGCCCGCGAAGTCCAGAACGCCGAGTTCGGCCATCCAGCCGCCGCCCCAGACCCAGTGGGCCAGAGGCGCGTAGATGAACATCAGCCAGAGGAGGGAAAAGAGGGCCATGGCGGGAAAGCGGATGCGCTCGGCATAGGCTCCGGAGATCAGGGCCGGCGTCAGGCAGGCGAACATGCACTGAAAGGTCATAAAGACCACATGGGGAAGATTGTTCGCCGGGCCGTTCGTCTCCATGCCCACATTGGCGAGGAGGAAAAAATCCAGGTTGCCGACGAGTCCGGCGACATCCCCGCCAAAGGCCAGGGAATAGCCGATGACGGCCCAGAACACGCTGGCGATGCCGAGCAGGACGAAACTGTGCATGGTGCTGGAAAGCACGTTGCGGCGCTGGACAAGTCCGCCGTAAAACAGGGCCAGCCCCGGCAGCATGAGCATGACCAGGGCGCTGCAGATGATCATGAATCCCGTGTCCGCGGCGTTCATGTTTTTCTCCTTGGGGTTGCGGTTCTCAGGCGCGGATTCCCTTCCCCCCTCAAAGATGCGGACATATTTGCCGGGGAAAGGGAACAGGGCTGCCGCCTCTTTCCCGGAAGAAAAAGCAAAATGCGGGCCATAGTGGCAACATGCGGGGATATTTGAAGATGTTCTGTCGCGGACAAGGGAGGAAGCGCAACGAAGCGACATTTCTGTATCAATGAAGGGGTATTCCCTCCAGAGGACACAAAAATGTATTTTAGCCCAATTGCCGCAGGGAATCAGGAAATCCCTACCAGTCGAAGGTGGCCTTGAAGGCGCGGGCCAGTTCCTCCGCCTCCGCGCTGCAGACAGGGGAGTTTTTGCTGCTCAGGAGGAGACGGGGCTCCTGCGCGACCCTGCCGAGGCAGGCGGCGTCCTCTTCCCGGAAGCGGCGGAGCAGGGCGTCGAACCTGGCAGCCTTGTCTTCGGGCACGGTGACCAGGAGGCGGCTGGCGGATTCGGCGTAGAGCAGGGTGAGGAGATCCGCTTCCCCGGGGGGGAGGAAGGGGACCTTGTCCAGGTCGATGGACGCCCCGAGCCGGCCGGCCAGGGACATTTCCGCCAGGGCTACGGCCAGGCCGCCGTCGGAGAGATCGTGGCAGGCGTTGATCAGGCCCTCCCGGATGGCCCGGAAGATCAGGCGGTAGCGGTTCCTGGCGCTGAGCAGATCCACCTCCGGGATGCGTCCGCCGCAGAGGCCGAGCTGGGAGGCCAGCTCCGAGCCGCCCAGTTCGTCCCAGGTCGCGCCCAGGAGATAGACGAGGTCGCCGGGTTTTTTGAAATCCGGGGTCACGGCCAGATTCACGTCCGGGATATAGCCCAGAATGGAGAAGAGGACCGTGGGTGGGATGGAGATTCTGGCTCCGCCGCCGCTGTAGTCGTTCTTCATGGAATCCTTGCCGGAAACGCAGGGCAGGCCGAAGCCCAGGCAGAAGTGCCGCAGGGCCTTGGCCGCGCGGACGAGCTGGGCCAACTTGCGGGTTCCGTCCGGGTTGTCCTCCGAGGGAATGGGATCGCACCAACAGAAGTTGTCCACCCCCGCCAGGCGGTCCGGGTCCGCTCCCGCGGCCACGGCGTTGCGGATGGCCTCGTCCAGGGCATTGGCCGTCATCCAGTAGGTATCCGCATCGCTGAACTTGGGGCAGATGCCGTGGGAGAGGACAATGCCGGCCTCCACGTCCAGCAGGGGCCGGAGGACGGCCGCGTCTCCCGGTCCGTCGCGCCTTGCCCCCACCAGGGGTTTGACCACGCTGCCGCCTTTGACCTCGTGATCGTACTGCCGGATCAGGTATTCCTTGCTGCAGATGTTCAGCCGCCCCAGCATGGCCAGGAGCAGAGCTCGCTGATCCAGGCCGGATGCGGCCAGGACAGCCTTCGCGGGAAGGCCGTTCCTGTCCGTGGGCACGACCGCCGTCCCGGGGGGCCGCCATTCGGCGGCAAGCTCCATGCGGGGCACGCCGTTGTGGAGGAAATCCATGGGGAGCAGGGCCACCGTCCTGTCCCGGAAGGAGACCTGGAAATAGCCGGAAGAGGTGAATTCGCCGAGATCCGTGGCCTCGACGTCCATTTCGCGGGCCAGACGGAGAAAGGCCGGCAGATGTTCCGGGGGCACGGCCAGGGTCATGCGTTCCTGGGCCTCGGAGAGCAGGATTTCCCATGGCCGCAGGCCGTCGTATTTCAGCGGGGCCCTGGACAGATCCAGGCGGCAGCCGCCGGAGTCTTCGGCCATTTCTCCCGCGGAGGAGGACAGCCCGCCGGCCCCGTTGTCGGTGATGGCGGTGTACAGGCCCAGGTTGCGGGCCCGGATGATGCAGTCGTACATCTTGCGCTGGGTGATGGGATCGCCGATTTGCACGGCTGTGGCCGGGGAGCCTTCGTGCAGCGCCTCCGAGGAGAAGGTGGCTCCGTGGATGCCGTCTTTGCCGATGCGCCCGCCGACCATGACCACCCGGTCCCCCGGCCGGGCCTTTTTTTCGTATCCGGGCCGGCCGTGGATCTGGCGGGGCATGAGGCCCACCGTGCCGCAATAGACCAGGGGCTTGCCGAGGTAGCGTTCGTCAAAGACAAGGGAACCGTTGACCGTGGGGACGCCGGATTTGTTGCCGCCGTGCTCCACGCCTTCGCGCACCCCTTCCATGACCCGGCGGGGGTGGAGCAGGCGCGGCGGCAGAGGGGCGTCGTGAAAAGGCGAGGCGAAACAGAAGACATCCGTGTTGCAGACCAATTCCGCGCCAAGGCCGGTGCCCATGGGGTCCCGGTTGACGCCCACGATTCCGGTCAGGGCGCCGCCGTACGGATCCAGGGCGGAAGGGCTGTTATGGGTTTCCACCTTGATGCACAGATCATGCGTCCCGGTGAAGGCCACCACCCCGGCGTTGTCCTTGAAGACGGAGCGGCAGAAATCCCTGTCGCCCATGCGCCGGCGCAGGATGTCCGTGGGGTCTTGGACGCAGGTCCTGTACAGGCTGTCTATGGTTTCGGAGCAGCCGGTTTCCAGGTTCCGGTAGAGGATGCGGGAAGCGAAGATCTTGTGCTTGCAATGCTCCGACCAGGTCTGGGCCAGGGATTCCAGTTCCGCGTCCGTGGGATCCGGGGGAAGCCCCGCGGCGGCGCGGGCGGCCGCCGTTTCTGGCGCCCGGTAGTGCTCCCGGATGGCGCGCATCTCTTCCAGGGAAAGGGCCAGGGTTCTGTCCCTGCTGAGGGCCAAAAGGCGGGCGTCGTCCATTTCCCCGAGCGCGAGGACGGTCACGCTGTCGTCCGGGACGCCGGTCACGCGGGCGGCGCGGGGGGGAAAGCCCGGCGAGGCCCGCCATTCTTCGCCGCTTGCCAGGGTATGGCGCTGGATGAGATCGTTGGCCAGAAGATCCAAGGCGATACGCTCCACCTCTTCCCGGCGGAGTTTGGCCCCGATGTGCCAGCGAACGGCGGTGTAGACGGAAAAATCCCGCTCCCGGCCAAGGACCAGGGCCAGGGTATCGCGGGCCGTGCGTCCCTCGTTGTCCGTCACGCCCGGTTTGAACCCCACCTCCAGAATCCAGTCCGCATCCGAGGCAAAGGGCGTCAGGGACGCTTCCTGCAGGACGGGATCGTGCAGGGCGGCCAGATCCACGGCCCGGCGCAGTTCCTCCGCTGACAGTCCATCCACAATAAAGACCTTCACCATGCGGGCAAAAGCCAGTTCAAGACGCAGGAAGGCGCGAACCCTGCGGACAAGGCCCTGCCCCGCGACATCGGGCAGGCCGGGACGCGGACGGACGAGAAGGGAAGCTGGCATACAAACCTCCGGAGCCGCAGGCATCCCTGCCTGGATGCAGAGCGGTGCGGGCCTGAAATGCCCTGCGCGGCAAATTCAAAGCAAAATTGTTCTATACAGGGCTTCTCCCCTTTTGCCAATCCTCCTCGCGGCCGATTTGACCCGGCGCGATCTTGGGCTGGACATCCGGGTATCTTTTCTGTACAGTATGAAAAACTATATGTGGATGTATTGATATGGATGGAGTTACGGCCCCTTCCGGACTTGAGGAGCGCATGGGCTGACATGGATATTGTCACGGTTCCTTCCGAGCTTCAGGCGAGATGCCTGGCCTGGAGAGCGGAGGGGCTTCGCCTTGCCCTGGTGCCGACCATGGGATTTTTTCATGCCGGGCATACGAGTCTGATGCGGGAAGGACGCAAGCGGGCGGACAGGCTTGTGGTTTCGCTTTTTGTCAATCCCGCGCAGTTCGGGCCGGAGGAGGACCTGGATCGCTACCCGCGCGATCCGGAGCGCGATGCCCGGACGGCGGAAGGCTGCGGCGTGGACATTCTCTTCATGCCCGCGCCCGAGGCCATGTACGCGGCGGATCATGCCACCTGGGTGGAGGTGCCGGAGCTGGCCGCCCCTCTGTGCGGCCGGTCGCGGCCCACACATTTTCGCGGCGTGGCCACGGTGGTGACCAAGCTCTTTCTGCTGGCCCAGCCGCATCTTGCCCTCTTCGGCCGGAAGGACTGGCAGCAGCTAACCATCATCCGGCGTCTCGCGCGGGATCTGGCAATTCCGGTGGAAGTCCTCGGCCTGCCCACCGTGCGGGAGGAGGACGGTCTGGCCATGAGTTCCCGCAACGCCTATCTTTCTCCCGAGGAGCGGCGGCAGGCCCCGCATATCCGGAAAGGTCTCCTCTTCGCGCGGAAATTGATCCAGGAGGGCGCGCGGGAAACATCCCTCCTGGACGCCGCCGTCCGGGAATATTGGGCGCAGCATTTTCCCCTGGGCCGGGTGGATTACCTCAGTTTTGTCCATCCCGAAACCCTGCGGGCCGTGGAGCATGTCCGCGGCCCTGTCCTGGCGGCTGCCGCGCTCCAAGCGCAAAAGGCCAGGCTTATCGACAATCTGCTCATTGATCCCGGCTGTACCGTCCAGAGCGATTTAGCTTTGTGATTGTAGCTTGACGGCGAAGCGCATTCGCCTTGCGACAATCCAGCGGCAAGGATTTACAGGCAAATCCCTGCCGGGCAAAGGACGCGTTTCCAATGCCGATTTGCTCTGGAACATGTTCTGACTGCTTGTCCAATCTTTTTCAGAGGAGTTTTTTCATGATCCCTGTTCACGGCAAATACCAATTTACCTCCGAATCCGTTACCGAAGGTCACCCCGACAAGGTCGCCGACCAGATTTCCGACGCCATCCTGGACGCCCTTCTGGCGGAAGATTCCGCATCCCATGTGGCCTGCGAAACCCTGGTCACCACGGGCCTCGCCGTTATCGCCGGGGAAATTTCCACCCGCGGCTTTGCCGATTTGCCGGAAATCGTCCGCGGCACCATTAAAGGCATCGGGTATGACAGTTCCAGCATGGGGTTTGACTGGCAGACCTGCGCCGTTGTTTCCACCATCGACAAACAGTCCGCGGATATTGCCCAGGGCGTGCTCCGCGCCGTGGACGAGGATCAGGGCGCCGGCGACCAGGGCATGATGTTCGGCTTCGCCTGCGATGAAACCCCCACCCTGATGCCCGCCCCCATCTTCTGGGCCCACAAGCTGTCCGAGCGCCTCACCGCCGTCCGCAAGCAGGGCATCCTGCCCTATCTGCGTCCTGACGGCAAAACCCAGATTTCCTTTGAATATATTGACGGCAAACCCGCCTTGATCAAGAATGTCGTCATTTCCAGCCAACACGCCCCGGAGATTTCCCAGGAACAGATCCGCGCCGACATCACCCGCGAGGTCATTGCCGCCACCCTGCCGCCGGCCCTGTTTTCCGCGGATAATTGCGAAATCTTCATCAACCCCACAGGGCGCTTCGTGATCGGCGGCCCCATGGGCGATTGCGGCCTTACCGGGCGCAAAATCATCCAGGACACTTACGGGGGCA
>JAISNZ010000070.1 GCA_031275955.1 Desulfovibrio sp.
CGCCACCGCCCTGGCAGGAGAAATCGCCCACCCCGGAAAAATATAGAAAAGATGGATTTTTCTGAAGGGGCGCCGCCCCTGCGCCCTCGTTAAGGAATACAAAATGCAGAGCCATCCGCAAAAGAAAGGCCCGAGAGGAGAAAACCCCATGACCCGCGCGGGAAAGGCCCTTTGCCTGGGCGATCACATCGATACGGACGCCATTATCCCGGCGCGCTTCCTGGTCACCTCCGACCCGGCGGAACTGGGGACTCACTGCATGGAGGGCCTGGACCCCCTCTGGATCGCCAAGGTCGTACCCGGCAAAAGCCTCCTGGTGGCCGGACGCAACTTCGGTTGCGGCTCCTCGCGGGAACACGCCCCGCTGGCCATTCTGGGGGCGGGCATGAGCGTGGTCATCGCCCACAGTTTCGCCCGCATCTTCTACCGCAACGCCTTCAACATGGGCCTCCTGCCCCTGGAAGTGGGCGACGGCTTCACAGCCTTCGCCGAGGGCGACGAGCTGGAGGTGGACATGACTTCCGGCCGCATCATCAACAAAACCAGCGGAGGCGCCATCCCCTTCCCCCCCCTGCCGGAAACCATGCGGGCCATTCTGGAGGCCGGCGGCCTGGCCCCCTTTGTCAAAAAACGCCTGGAACATCCCGCCGCCAGGCTGCAAGCTCAAGCCTGACAGGCCATAAGGACGCGACATGGAAAAAAAAATTGTGGTCTTGCCGGGAGACGGCATCGGGCCGGAGGTGACGGCTGAGGCAATCAAGGTTCTGCGGGCGGTGGAAAAAAGCTTCGGCTGCGTCTTCGCCCTGCAGGAGGCGCTTATCGGCGGGGCGGCCTATGAGGCCGCGGGAGACCCCCTGCCCCCGGAAACTCTGGCGGCCTGCCGCTCGGCGGACGCCGTCCTCATGGGTGCCGTGGGCGACCCCCGCCAGGCGGCGGCGCCTGTGGACAAGCGGCCGGAGGCTGGTCTGTTGCGCATCCGCAAGGAACTGGGGTTATACGCCAATCTGCGCCCGGCCACGGTCTTTCCGGATCTGATCTCCCTTTCCTGCCTGCGCCCGGAAAGGCTCGGGAACGGCCTGGATCTCCTGGTGGTGCGCGAGCTGACCGGCGGCCTCTACTTTGGAGAGCCCGCCGGCGAGGATCGGCGGGACGGCGTGCGCCGCGCCTTCAATACCATGCTCTACACGGAGGAGGAAATCCGCCGCATCGCCAGGGTGGGGTTTGCCGCGGCCCGGAAGCGGAAGGCGCGGCTCTGCTCCGTGGACAAGGCCAACGTCCTGGCCGTGAGCCGGCTCTGGCGCGAGGTGGTGGAGGAGACGCGCGGGGAGTTCCCCGATGTGGAACTGTCCCACATGTATGTGGACAACTGCGCCATGCAGCTTGTCCTCAGGCCGGAGCAGTTTGACGTGCTGCTGACGGAAAACCTCTTCGGAGACATTCTCTCGGACGAGACCGCGGCCATTGCCGGGTCTCTGGGCCTTCTGCCCTCCGCCTCCCTGAGCGGCCCACAGGGCGGGGCCGGCCTGTACGAGCCCGTTCACGGCTCCGCCCCGGACATCGCCGGGCAAGACAGGGCCAATCCCCTGGCCAGCATCCTCTCCCTGGCGATGATGCTGGACATGTCCTGCGGGCTTCCCGAAGCGGCCGCGGCCGTGGAGACGGCCGTGCGCCGGACGCTGCGGGAAGGATACCGCACCGAAGACATCGCGGCCGGCCTGCCCGGGACAAGGCTGGTGGGCTGCCGGGAAATGGGAGATCTGGTGGCCGGGCGGATCGCCCGCGCGGCCTCGGAAACAAGCCGATAGTCTTTACATCAACCAGCGCAGGGGAACAAGCGACATTTTCGGGAAATAGACCAGGACGAAAAGCAGGAAGATTTCCACCAGAATGAAGGGCAGCATCTTCCGGACGAGATCCATCAGGCGGATGTTGCCGATGCCGCAGACCACGTAGAGCACGGTCCCCACCGGCGGCGTGATGACCCCTATGCCCAGGTTCAGGATGAAAATCAGGCCGAAGTGGTAAGGGTTGATCCCCGCCTGCTCGATCAGGGGGTAAAAGACGGGGGCGAAAATGAGCACGTTGGGGGTCAGATCCATGACCATGCCCGCGACGAACAGAAAGAGCATGATCACGGTCAGCAGGAGGTTCGGCGAGTCGATAAGCCCGGAGAAGAGGACGCCCATGTACTTGGGGATCTGGGCCAGGGTGATGAAATAGCCCACCGCGGTGGCGGCGGCCACAATCAGCATGACCACGGCCGTGGTGCGCGCGGCGGACGCGCTCACGCGCAGCAGCTCGCGCGGGGAAAGCTCCCGGTAATAGCACATGCAGACCACAATGGCGAAAATCGCCGCGAAGGCGCCGCCTTCCGTCGGCGTGAACACGCCGAAGCGGATGCCCCCGAGGAGCATCACGGGCAGCATGAAGGCGGGGCTCGCGTCCTTGAGGATGCTGACGGTCTGTTCCCGGGTGAAGGTCAGAACTTCCGTATAGCCGTCCCTGCGCACGACGAACCACCAGACCGCCAGCAGCCCCGCGCCGAGCATAAGGCCGGGAAAGAGGCCGATCATGAACAGCCGCGTCACGGACAGGCCGACGGTGGCCCCGAGGATGATGAAATTCGTGCTCGGGGGAATGATGGGGCCGAGAATGGCGCCGGAGGCGATGATCCCGCCCGCGCGGCCCGGGTTGTAGCCGGCCTCCTTCATCATGGGCAGGAGCAGCCCGCCGAGGGCCGCGGCCTCTCCCACGGAGCTGCCCATGAGGCCGGCGAAAATGATGCTGGCCACAATGGCCGCGTAGCCCAGGCCGCCCTTGACGCGCCCGATAATCAGCTGGGCAAGCTGCACCACCCGCTTGGACAGGCCGCCGGCGGCCATGATCTCTCCGGCGAAGATAAAGAAGGGAATGGCCATCAGGGGAAAGTTGTCGGCGCCGTCCAGCATGCTGTTGGGGATGGTCATGAGGTCCCACTGGCCCGCCGCCAGCATGAGCGCCATGGCGCAGAGCACAAGCACCATGGAAATGGGCACGCCCAGGGCCAGAAAGAGAAACAGGCTGCCGAAAAAATAGAGGAGATTTTCCATGTCGGCCTACCCCTCTTCCCGGGTGAAGGCGCTGGCCGGTTTTTTCAGCAGACGGAAAAAATCCCTGCCGCGGATGACCAGGGCGGCCGCGGCCATGAGGGGCAGCGTGCCGTTGATCAGGCCGAGGTTGACGCCGGTGGCCACGGAATAGGTGTCCATGGTCTGCTCCACAAGGATGATCCCGCCGAGCAGCAGGAAGGCGAGGGCGCCGAGGGTCAGCAGGGAAGCCGCGAGATCCACGCTCTTGCGCGTGGCCCCGCTCAGCAGCCGCACAAAGAGATCCACGGCGATGTGCTTGTTGCGGTAAAAGGCTTCAATGGCGCCGAAAAAGGTGATGTAGACAAAGAGAAAGCGGGCCCATTCCTCGCTGGGGGCGAAACTGGAGCCAAAGGCATAGCGCAGAAAGGCGTTGCAGAAGACCAGGCCGATCATGCCCAGGAAAATGGCGGCGCAGAAAATCTGAAAGGCGAACTCGCCCGGAGTGTCTTTTTTTTCCGCGGGACGGGCCTCTGCCGGGGAATCTCGCCCGGACCCGGGCGCGTGTTCGCAGCTCATGGATACCTCTCTCCCTTCTTTCTTCAGCATGTCCGGGGCCGGGAATCCGGGCCGCCGATCCGGGAAAGGGACCGGCGGCCCGGCAGGAGGCGCGCGGGGGAAAAGGATCGCGCTTCCCCCTTCACGCGGCGCGCGCGGAGAAGGATCGCGCTTCCCCTTCAGAAAGACGGGGGAAGGGCCTCCCGCGCGATCCGCCCCCAGGGGCGGAAGGGGGGAAGGGCCATTCCCCGCCGGGGGAGGTTATTTGTAGGACGCGGCGCTCTCCAGGATCTCCTTGGCGTTGGGCACGGTGTCGTAAAAGAGCTTCCAGCTCCTCTGCCCCGCCGCCACCATGGCGGCCCGGAATTCGGGAGACGGCTCGGAAACGACGCCCCCGCCCTCGGCAATGGTCTTGATCGCTTTGGCCTCCAGATCGCCCATGAGATCCCAGACATAATCGGCCGATTCCTTCGCCGCCTGGTTGAACCACTGTTTGTCCTGATCGGGCAGCTTCTGATAGAACTCCTCGTTGATGTACAGGGAGTGGATAACCAGGATATGGCCGCTCAGGGTGATGTTGGGCGTAATCTCATACATCTTGAGGGCCACGATATCGGCAAAGGGGCTGTCGCCGCCGTCGATCACGCCCTGATCCAGAGCGGCGGGCACCTCGGCGAAAGGCATGGGCTGGCCGCTGATGCCGCATTCCGCGGCGAAATTCACATAGAGGGGGATATTGGGGACGCGCATTTTCAGGCCCTTGAGATCAGCCATGCTCTTGAGGGGCTTTTTGGAGTAAAAATGGCGGAATCCCAGGGGAAAGGCGTTCAGGGTGCGCAGTCCGGAGGCCTCGGGAAATCCCTTGTTGATCAGATCAAAGGTTTTTCCCTCCATGGCGCGCCGGGCGTGGGCCAGGTTGTCGAAGAGCATGGGGGTTTCCAGCATGGCCATGGCCGGGAACAGGGCGGAGGTCTGCGTGCCGGTGGCGCACATCTGGATCGTTCCGCGGCGGGTATTGGCGATATAGGCGTTTTCCTTGCCCAGCTGGCTGTTGGGGAAGACCTTGACCTCATATTTCCCCCCGGACAGCTTGGTCAGGATCTCGCCGAATTTGTACATGCCCAGGGTTTCAGGTTCGCCCTCGGGCTTCATGCCGGCTATGGTGATTTCCACCTTGTCGGCCGCCGCGGCCAGCGTCGCCATGCCCGCCATCAGGACAAGCAGGAGCAGAAAAAAAGACGAACATCGTTTCATGGAAAGCCTCCTCCGCTAAGGGGTTGAAAAAAACAGCCATCAGGGCGGATCGCCCCGGTGGAAAGGGACGCCTGAAAACACGGGGGGCAACCGCGGGCAAGGCGCGCGAAACTCCCCGCTCCGCGCGTTCCGGCGGGGTATTTCAGCCTTACCAAGGGCGTGCCGCCAACGTCAAGAGAGCATTTCCGGTCCGCGCCGCCCCTTGTCATTTCACCCTCCCCTGGGGTAGGAAAGGCCTGAGGACGTGGGGAGGGCCGGTCCTGTTTTTCCCGGCGCGTTGGTTCCCGAACCCTAACAGCGGAGAATATTATGAAAAAGGCGGCAACAGGGCTAGGAATTTTTCTTCTGCTCGCCGGGGCCTTCGTGCCCTGCGCGACGGCCAAGGGCGACTTCTCCAAACAGCTCCCGGCATACGCCTATACCCTGAAAGATTCCTTTGAGGTCAAGGGGAGGCAGGGCATCGCCGTGGACGAAAACTTTTATTACGTCAGCGGCAGCAAGGCGATTTACAAGTATGACAAAAGCGGCAAGCTGATCGCCTCCAACGAGGATCCCTTCGCGGGCTATGCCATTCCCTCCAACCATATCGGCGACATCGACGTCTTCAACGGCGAGCTGTTCATCAGCGCGGAATGGTTCATGGACGGCGTGGGCAAGGACATCCAGATTGCCATCCATGACGCCCAAACCCTTGCCTTCAAGCGCTCGTTCAAGTTTGAGCCCTCCTCCGGGCAGGAAGAGGTTTCGGGCATTTGCGTGGACCGCGACAAGCGCACGGTCTGGATGGTTTCCTGGGTGGGGGAAAACAGCGGCCGCTACATTTACGAGTACAGCCTGGACACGGGCGCGTTTTTGCGCAAGGTGCACATCGCCCCCGTGCCCCAGTGGATTCAGGGCATCTACTACTATAACGGCGCGCTCTTCGTCACGGCCGACGACGGCGAGGCCGATTATGACGAGCCGGATCACCTGTACCGGATCGACGTGACGGACAAGACCTTCGCCCCGGTCACCCTGGAAAAGACCTTCACCGAGGTCAAACGCCAGGGGGAGATCGAAGGACTCGCCTTTGACGCCAAGACCGGGGAACTCCTGGTCCATTTCAACCGGGGAGCGCGGATCATTCTGGGCATGCCCAAGGGCTTCTACGACGGCTACAGCAAGGAAATCTGCGAGATCTACCGTTTTGCCGTCAAACCACTCAAAGGGAAGAAAAAATAGCGCCTGGGGCGGCAAAAGCTTTGCCGCCCCGCGCCGACAGGGATACCGCGCCCTCCTCCGGTCCCTCCCCGTCACCGTTCCCGGCCGATGGCCTCCAGATCGCAGGGAGTTTCCAGATCCCCCTTCCGGTCCGTCACCGTTCCTGGCCGATGGCCTCCAGATCGTAGGGAGTTTCCTGATAGACGAAAAAGTTCAGCCAGTTGGAATAAAAAAGGTTGGCGTGGGCGCGCCAGGTGACGCGGGGGAGCCGCGCGGGGTCGTCCTTGGGAAAGTAGTTGGCCGGCGGGTCGATCTTAAGACCCTTGTCCCTGTCGCGGAAGTACTCCCTGGCCAGGGTGTCGGCGTCATATTCCAGGTGGCCGGTGATGAAAAATTGCCGGTGCCGTCCGGCCTTCAGCACGGTTACCCCGGCGTCCGCGGATTCCGCGAGGATTTCCAGGTCCGGAACGGCGGTCACGTCTTCGCGCCGTATCCCGGAGTGGCGGGAATGGGGGCAGAAAAAGACATCGTCAAAGCCCCGGAAGAGCTTGGTCAGCCGGCGGTTGATCGTGTGCTCGAAGACCCCGAACACCTTGCGGGGAAGATCCAGCTTGGGCACGCCGTAATGATGGTACAGAGCCGCCTGGGCCCCCCAGCACAGGTGCAGGGTGGAAAAGACGTTGGTCAGGCTGTAGTCCATGATGGCCGCGAGTTCTTCCCAGTAATCCACCTCTTCAAAGGGCAGCTTCTCCACCGGGGCGCCGGTGATGATCATGCCGTCGAATTTCTGCCCGCGCACGGCGGAAAAGGTGGTATAGAACCGCTCCAGGTGATCCTCCTCCGTATTGCGGGAAAGATGGTTTTCCGCCCTGATCAGGGTGATGTCCACCTGCACCGGGCTGTTGCCCAAAAGGCGCAGCAGCTGGATCTCCGTGGCGATTTTGGTGGGCATGAGATTGACGATGGCAATCCTCAGGGGCCGGATATCCTGGGATTCGGCCCGATCCTTGGTCATGACAAAGATGCGTTCCCGTTCCAGGGCGGCGCGGGCCGGCAAATCCACCGGAATGTTAATGGGCATGGCGAGTCGGCTCCTGTCCTCTCCGCCGTCTTCTCCAGACGGCCATATATTCCTGGTTGCCCTTGGGTCCCCTGAGGGCCGAAGGGACAACCCCGATATCCGTCAACAACAATTCCCGCCGGGCGAAGTCCAGCACCTTGTCCACAGCCGCCTGCCGCAGGGCCGGGTCCCGGACGACCCCCTTGCGCAGGGCGGCGGGACCGGCCTCGAACTGGGGCTTGATCAGGGCCGCCACCAGGCCGTCCGGCTTCAGCCAGCGCAGGCAGGGCGGCAGGGCCAGGGTCAGGGAGATGAAGGAGACGTCCGCCACCACCATGTCCACAGGCTCGGGGATAAGATCCGCCGGGGCAAGACGCAGATTCACCCCTTCCAGGCTGACCACGCGCGGATCTTGCCGCAGGCGCTCGTGGAGCTGGCGCCTGCCCACGTCCAGGGCATAGACCCGTTTCGCCCCATGCTGCAAGAGGCAGTCCGTGAAGCCGCCGGTGGAGGCCCCGGCATCCAGGGCCACCAGACCCTCCACTTCCAGGGAAAAATATTCCAGGGCCGTCAGCAGCTTATACGCGCCCCTGCTGACGAAGCGCTCGCCCTCCGCCACCCGCAGGGCCGCGCCGGGGTCCACCATCCGGCCGGGCTTGTCCACACGGCTAAGGGCCTCCGGCGCGCCGCCCGCCTCCAGAAAGACCCGCCCGGCCATCACCAGACGCCGGGCCTGCTCCCGGCTGGCCGCCAGTCCCCGCTCATGCAGGACCTGATCCACCCGCTCCCTTTTCTTCATGGGGGGGCACAATACACCGGAACAGCGCCCCCGTAAAGCCCTTTCCCGAATATCCGCGGGGCATCCCGCTCTTTTGCCTCCGCCGGGACGAGGCCCTGGACTCGCGCCGGGAGATCGCGCTCTTGCTTCTGGGGGGGGTTATCATCCGTGAGCGCTGCGCCCGGGAACGGGCGGCGGAGCGGTCTCTGGCGGTATACCAAAAAATTCCGGCCGGCAGGACTGATTCCCTTTCAATGCCGATTCGCCCTAATCCCCAAGACCGGTCAGGACGACGGAGAAATGGTAGGTCCTTTCGTCCGGTTCCACCTGGGTGGAAAAAATGAACTGGAAGCACTGGTAGGTATACAGGATGTTCAGCTCTTTTTCGTTGTTTTCAGGGTCATCCAGATCCCGGCGGAAGGAAAACTCGACGCCGAGGGGACCGATGGCGCCGGAGCCGCCCAGGGTCAGGTAGCGGAGGTCTCTGTCCCGGACGCGCTTGTACTCATCCAGGGCGATGCGCTGATCATAGCCCAGGTGGAGCATTCCGTATTCCGGCAGGGTAAGGCCCACAAAACCCTGATGGCGGGTCAGTTTTTTCAGGTAAGGAGACCAGTAGTTGCGGGCGGTCAGACTGAGATAGCTGGTGGGGTAGAGGCTGAGGTCCAGGAGGAAATCGCCGAAAGGACGGCGTTCATAGCGGTTCCGTTCTTCATCGCGGGAGGCTTCGCGAAAGTCGTAGGCCTGTTCCAGGCGCAGGCGCAGGACGTCGCGGTAAAAGTCCGCCAGAGCGGGTTCCATTTCGCCCTCGTCGTTTTTGCGCATGACGACCCTCTCGCCTTTGACCGTCAGCACATTGGTGAGGGAATAGACCAGTTCCGTATGGGGGTTCAGCCTGTCCTCGGCGTCATAGGAGGGGTTGTCTTCCTGATCCACCAGGGGGCGTTTCCGGTATTCCAGGCGGGGCTGGATATTGTGGCGCAGGGCTGTCCACTGGGAGTTCCCCATGGTGCCGTTGGCGGGACGCAGGGGCGTCCTGCCCAGATCAAAGACGCGGGAAAATTCCGTGGAGGCGGCGATGTTGAAGTCGGGCACGGTGGCGGAATCGCCGTCTTCCTTGGGGCTGGCGGCGCCGGAAGCGGCGCTGCGGGAGGGAGTTTCCGTGTCATAGAGGGTCTGGACGAGACCGGCGTTGGCGATGAGGGAGCCATAGCGCGAACTCAGGGGCAGGGTCAGCCGGGGGGTGGCCATATATCTGGCCCCGCGGGTGCCTGTGCGGCGATACAGATAGGCCGCCTGGAAACTGCCTTCGGCTTCAAGGGGCAGGGAGGGCAGAATCCGCCCTTTGTACAGGAAGGCGTCCATCTGCGGCAGGCGTTGGACCGTGGTGTCCGTATGGTGGCGGGCATTGCCGTTGCCCAGCCGGATGTTCTGGGTATATTCCGAGGACAGGGCAAGGGAGGCCCGTTCCCAATCCCGCGTGAGCAAAAAACCGCTGACGCGGTTTTGATCTTTTTCCTGCAGGTCGCGGCTGAAAAGGGCAAAGAGTTCTTCGCGGTTCTGCCGGAAACCGCCGAAGCCGTATTTGAATTCCCGCAGGAAATCCTGGTCGGAGACCAGATCCAGATCCATCTTGAAGCGCCAGGCCGGATCGGGCAGGCGGGTGTCGTACATGCCGCGCAGCCAGTAGCGTTCCCGGTTTTCCCGGATCAAGCCGTCGCCCCTGTAGCCGCCGTCGCTGTCATTGGAGAATGTCTCCTTGTCATAGAGCCAGTCGAAGCGCAGCCAGCCGGTAGTGTCGTCGTAGGGGCGGGTGCGAAATTCCATCCCGTGCATGAAGCCGCGTTGTTCCATCCAGGTTTCACTGAAGGTCATGTCATTGCTGTCGTCAATGGCCCAGAAAAAAGGCTGGCTGAAGACAATCCCTTTTTTCGAGCTCCGGCTGAATTCCGGAGTCAGCAGGCCGGTCTGCCGCCTGCTTTTGACCGGGACAAGAAAATAGGGCGTATAGCCCACAGGGACATCTTTGACCTGGAAGGTGCTATGGGTCAGGCGGGCATAGCCGTCAATTTCCACCACCGCCTCGTCGGCGGTGAAGGACCAGGCCGGGACATCGCCGTCGCAGGTGGTTATCTTGGCCTTCTTGAAGGTATAAATGTCGCCCCAGTGTTTGTTGATGTGTTCGCCGGCGATATAGGCGTGGGGACCGGACATGAAGATGCGGCCCTTTTTCAGCCAGCCGACCCGGCTGCGCAGGTCGAATTCCGCCTCCTCGGCCTGGATTTCATCCTGGCCCGCGAGGACAAAGACGTTGCCCTTCAGATAGATCCAGTTGGTGGCCATGTAGTAGCGGGCGAAGTCCGCCTTCATGAATTCGCTGCCCCGGCGCAGGAGGACGTTGCCCTCCGCCTCCATGACCTCGCTGGCGTTATAGGTGGTGACGCTGTCCGCGGAAAGATCCCAGCGGACCAGCCTTTCGTCTTCGGTCTGCATGACCAGAGGCTGCGCCGCGGCCCTGGCGCGTTCCGCCATTCCCGGAAGGCAGGCGCAAAGAAGGCAGGCGGCAAGCAAGACAAAGGGCCGGAGGGGCGACACGCGCGGCATGATCGGCATGGGGGCATCCGGAGGGTTGCGGTGGCGGCGGTCTCAGGACCGGATCTCTATTGTTGCGCTGTTCGCGTATAGCACGCCTTTCGCCAAAGGGAAAGCTCCGCGCGGGGCTTCGCGGGGGAAAGCCGCCTTCCCGCCGCGTCCGCCGGATCACAACCGCGGGGACGCGGCCGCGATCCGAAATCCGGATTACAGATCCAGGCGGGGGAACAGGATTTCTACCCGGTTATCGTCGGGGGAGGTCTGGCGTTCCACAGAGCCGATCATCCAGGCCGTGAGGCGCAGGGCGCTGATGCGGCGGACCACTTCCTCCGCGATGCCGGCGTCGACGATGAGCAGGAAACCGATGCCGCAGTTGAAAATCTGAAGCATCTCCGGCCAGGTGAGTTTGCCCTGGCTCAGGATCCAGTCAAAGACCGGAGGGATGTCCCAGGCGCCGAAGCGGATGACGCTTTTGACCTGGGGAGGCAGCACCCTTGGGATGTTGTCGTAAAAACCGCCTCCGGTTATGTGGGCCATGCCGTTGATGGGAAAATCGCGCCGGAGGTTGCGCAGACAGTCGGCATAGATCAGGGTGGGCGCCAGAAGGACGT
>JAISNZ010000073.1 GCA_031275955.1 Desulfovibrio sp.
CAAGCTGGAATTTATCGGCCCGTCCTGGTTTGTCATCCGTGAGCTGGGAGACAAGATCAATACCAAACGTCTGGCGCGAAGTTTGGGTATACCGACGGTCCCCGGATCTGACAAGCCCATTTACGACGAGTTGGAGGCCGAGAAGGTCGCCCGGAGTCTTTTTGATTTTCAGGGACAGCACGGCATTGAGGAACCCCTGGTCCTGGTCAAGGCTTCAGCCGGGGGAGGCGGCATGGGCATTGAAGAGGTCCAGGATATTGAACGCTTTCGCTCCGTGTACCGGCGTATCCGGAACTACGCTTCCCGCCAGTTCAAGGATGAAGGGGTGCTCATTGAGCAGCGCATCTGCGATTTCAACCATCTGGAGGTACAGATCCTGGCCGACAGGAACTGCGAGACCCTTGTCCATTTCGGCACGCGCAACTGCTCCATCCAGAGCGCCGGCTTGCAAAAACGTCTGGAAGTGGCTCCCGGTTTCGCGCCTTCCGCCGTGGAATACCGGTTTGACGCCCGGAAAGTGCTGGGGGACGTCACCAACCATTCCCTTGCCTTGGCCCGCGAGGTCAAATATGATAATATCGGCACCTGGGAATGGATCGTCACCAGAGACGGCAAGCCCTATCTGATGGAGGTGAATACCCGCATTCAGGTGGAAAACGGCGTTTCCGCCGCCATTGCCCGCATTCGGGGGCAGGGCGGCGTGGATCTTATCGCCGAGCAGATCCGCACGGCCCTTGGCGAACCCTTGGGCTATGCTCAGAAGGACATCGCCTTTGACGGCGTGGGCGTTGAATACCGCGTCATTGCCGAAGACGCGGAAAAGGATTTTTCCCCCTGGGTGGGCCGCATTGACGTCTTCGGCTGGGACAAGGCGGATTGGCTCACCGTGCACACGCATATCCCCACAGGGACCCCCTATGACATCCCCACGGAGTTCGATCCGAACCTGGCTCTGGGGATTGTCTGGGGCAGGGACCTGTCCCAGGCGCGGCAGCGTGGAGTCGCTTTTTTGGATTCTTTGGTTTTGGAAGGCACCGGAGCGAACGGCGAAAAACTTCAATCCAATATCGCTTTTTTGCGCCGGGAAACCGCCCGGATTCTTCTTTTTTAGGGCAGATGTCTTTTTCTAACCCGCCGCGCGCGATATCCCATGGAACAAGATAAACTGGTGCTGCACCTGGCGGAACGCTTGGCCTATATCCGCGACGTCTTTGGCGGGGAGCGGCGGGAAAATATCCATCTGCTCACGACCAAGCTGGAAGACTATCGCCTGCGCGAGTCCGGGCTCAGCCCTGAGGAGCGCCGCGAAGCCGTCCTGGCCCTGAAAGATCTTTTCTCCGTTGTGGAGAGCAAGCTGGAGGCGGCGCTTACGCCCATGAACAGGGTGCGCATCGTGCGTCACCCCCAGCGGGTCTGCCTGCGGGACATTCTGGAAAACGTCTATGACAACTATACGGAAATCGGCGGCCAGGACGAACATTCCATTGATCCCGCCATTGTCATCGCCAGGGCCTATTTGACCCGAAAACTGGGCAAAGTGACCGTCAACCAGTCGGTAATGGTTATCGGTCATGAAAAGGGGCATGGCCAGGAATTCCGCAACGGCGGCTCGGCCAAGCCCTGGGGCAATGCCAAGGCCCTGCAGTATATGCGGGTCGCGGAAACGGAAAATATCCCCGTTCATACCTACGTCTTTACCCCGGGCGCTTTTCCCATTGAGGACACGCCCGGCGCCGCCCAGCAAATCGCCGCGAATCTTTACGGCATGTCCTCGTTGCGCGTGCCCGTGATCACGGTTTTCTCCGAGGGCGGCTCCGGGGGGGCCGAGGCCGTCGCTCTGGCCGACAAACGCCTGATGTTCTCCCACGGCTATTATTCCGTCATTTCCCCGGAAGGGGCAGCCGCCATTGAAGGCCATGCGCGGGACGGCGAGCGGGTCAGCCCGGATCTGGTCAAGACCTGCGCCGCCAGGATGCGGATCACCGCCCAGGATAACCTGCGCATGGGCTATATTGATCGCATCATCCAGGAGCCTTGTCTTGGGGCGCGATCCCACCACTACGAATTTTTTCGCGGCCTGCGCCAGGAACTCCTGCGGGCCACCGATGAAGTGGCCCTGACTGTCCGCGGGTTCGCTCCCATCCGTTTCATCGCCCTCCGGAACCGCCGCAAGCAGGTAACCAAGGGCATGGATTTCGAGAAGGCCTATGTGCGCTGGAATCTTTCCCAGGCCGCCCAAATCCGCCTGATCAACAAGCGGCACAAAAAATACCGGGATCTCTCCCGGCATGCCGCCCCGGATCACACTCCCGCCTCCCGTCATCTGATCGGCCTGTGGCAGGAATTGCGCTGGGGCGTCTATTCCTACTTCAAGTACAACCTGCTCCGCCGGCATCGGCAGCGCGTCAGCGACTCCCTGGGGGAACTCAAATCGGAATGGAATCTTCTGTGGGATCGGGCTCTGGCGCCTATCCGGCATATTCTTCAAAAATTACGCGGGCCTTCTTCCCGCGTCAGCGCGGAAACCGCTCGTCAGCTTACGGAACTTTCCGAATGGGACGATGACCAGGAGCAGCGCGGCAACTGGATCTATGTCAGCCCCAGGGCGCGGGAAGACAGGGCCGTGACCTGCCCGAACTCGCGCGAATTCGGCTGCCTGGATATCTGGGGTCCGGATTTGTATGGCGAATTCGCCGGGGTTTGCCCCAACTGCGGGCATCATTTCCCTATGGAATACCAGTGGTATCTGCACAACCTCTTTGATCCCGGTTCCTTTTTTGAATTTTCCGCCGATGTGGAGGCCTCCAACCCCCTGGATATGCCCGACCTGGACGCCAAGCTGGCCGAAGCCAAGCAAAGGACCGGCCACAAGAGCGGCTGCCTGACCTTTGAGGCCCGTATCCATGATATCAGGCTGGTGGTGGCCATGTTTCTGGGGAGTTTCCGGAACGGCACCGTGGGAGCGGCTGAAGGCGAAAAGTTCATTCGGGCCGCGGAGCGGGCAAAACGCAAACGCTTTCCCTTTCTGGCCTATGTCCACGCCACCGGGGGCATCCGCATCCAGGAGGGGACCAACGGACTTATCCAGATGCCCCGCTGCACCATGGCCGTGCGCCGCTATATTGACGCCGGGGGCCTCTACCTTGTGGCCTATGACACGAACTCCTATGCGGGTCCTGTAGCCAGCTTCCTGGGGTGTTCCCCCTATCAGTTCGGGATTCGTTCCGCCAATGTGGGTTTTGCCGGGCCGGGCGTGATTGCCGAAACCACCGGCCTGTCTCTTGAGCCGCACTATCATAATGTCTATAAAGCCCTGGCCCGCGGTCACATTCAAGGCATCTGGGATCGGCGGGAGGTGCGCTATAACCTCAATCAGGCCCTGCAAACCATGGGCGGCAGAAATTTGTACTACAAGTAAGGATTGTATTATGGTGGACATCAGAGCGGCGCTTGAAGCCATCAAGGCTTCTCCCTATAAGGAGGTGCGTGTCCTGGCGCCGCATACCGGGGTGGTGCGCTTTGCCGGGGACCTGGCTGCGGGCGCGCTCGTGGAGGGTCCCGGGGGGCTCTGGAAGGAAAAACTCGGCACCCGTCTGGCGACCATTGAGCGGGAACGCAATCCGCAACCGATTACCAGTCCGGAAAAGGGGCAGATCTCCCGGATCCGCCGGGAACTGGACGGCGCTTTTGTGCAGGCGGGCGAGGAGCTTCTTTTGCTGCGGCACTATCTTTCCCGGGAAGAGGTTCTGGAAGAGGTCCTGAAACAGGCCTTATTCCTGTTTGTCGCCCCGGAACGCGCCCGCTATTTTTTTGTTCCCGACGTGGACATCAAGATCAAGGTTTCCGGCCCAAAGGCGGTTACCGTGCGGGAAGGGGACGATCTTTTCATCATGTCCCGCATGAAACGGGAGACGTCCCTGCGCTATGCCGGGCCTGGGGGCGTTATTTACGCGGTCTATTTTACCCATACCCGGCATGTGGACGCGGGGCGGCCCCTGATTGGGGTCTGTCCACCGGATTTGGTGGCAGAGATTGAGGATGTTGTCCGCCGGGTGCAGACGGAATGGCAGGAGCAGGCCTGAAATGGGGCGGAATCTTTTTATCCGGGTCAGCGCGGCAACCTATGACGAGGACCGGATGCGCGCGGAGTGGCCTTGCCTGTGCGCCCTGGCCTGGCCGGAGGAGAGCGGCGGGAAGGACCCCGCCCTGTGGAGGTCTGCCGGAGGGGCTAACCTGGGAATCATGGACCTTGCGGAGGTCCTGCCGGATCGCGTCGTTTACGGGGTTTTGTCCGGGAGGACGGAGGGGGCTTTGCCGCCCCTGGTCCGGCGTTTGCGGGAATGTTTTTTATCCCTGGAAAACGCCCTGGGGGATCGCGACGTCGCCCTGGCCGGCACGTTGACCAACAGCCTTGAAGAGGCCCTGGACGCTCTGGAGGCATCCCTGGCCCTGCGCGGGACGCCCTGACGGAAAGGAGAAAGCGTTGTCGAACCTATTCAACCCTCCGCTCCGGCGGGGGCACAAGGATGAGCCATGGTGAATAAAGTAATGCTTATCGGCCATCTCGGACGGGATCCGGAATTGAAGTACGCCGCTTCCGGCACGCCTATCGCGAACCTGAACATTGCCACGGATGAATCCTATGTGGATCGGGACGGTCAGAAGGTGGAGCGCACTGAATGGCACAGGGTCGTCGTCTTCCAGCGCCAGGCGGAAAATTGTTCCACCTATCTGAGCAAGGGCAGCCTTGTCTATGTCGAAGGAAGCCTGCAAACCCGAAAATGGCAGGATGCGCAGGGCGTGGATCGCTATACCACGGAAATCAAGGCCGCCCGCGTCCAGTTTCTGGATCGCAAGGGCGCGCGGGACAGCGGTTCCGCCTCTTCCTCCCAGGGCGAAGGCGGGCAGCGCGCTCCGCGCAAACAGCCCCCGGAGCCCCAGGAAGATCTCGGGCCGGCCTTTCCCTCCGAAGCCAGCGGCATGGATGACATCCCCTTTTAATCCATGGAACAGGCGACCTTGCGGGTGGAGCTTCTGGCCCACACCCCGAATCCCCTCTCCCTGGTCTATGCGGCCTTCCGGCAATGCTACCATGCGGGGTTCGCGGGCGACATGTGGCCGAAACTGCTGGCCGGAGACCTTGATCGGGAAACGCAGGCCGCCTTTGTCACGGAAACCCTGTCTTCCGGGCACGCCAGCCCTGTTGAGCATGTTTCCTTTACCTTCGCGCTGGAAGGCGTTTCCCGCGCCCTGACCCACCAGTTGGTGCGCCATCGCATCGCCTCTTACTCGCAGCAGAGCCAGAGGTATGTGGACGGCAGCGATTTCCGCTACGTCCTGCCCCCGGCCATTGCCCGGATTCCCGAGGCCAGGGATCGCTTTTTGCGCTGTCTGGCGGACATCGGGGCCGCCTATCGGGAGGTGAAGGAGCTTCTGGAGACAAACGGCGGCTCCAATGCCAGGGAAGACGCCCGTTTCCTGCTGCCCCAGGCGGCGGAGACCCGCATTGTCCTGACCATGAACTGCCGCTCTCTGTTGAATTTTTTTGAGCACCGCTGCTGTATGCGCGCGCAATGGGAGATCCGCGCCCTGGCCTGGGAGATGCTCGGTCTGTGCCGCGCGGCGCTGCCCGCCATTTTCGCCGTAGCCGGGCCGTCCTGTGAGCGGTTGGGGTTTTGTCCCGAAGGGAAACGCTTTACCTGTGGGAAATATCCCCTTGCCGAGGCTGCCCTTAAATAATGGATCTCAATAGAAATCAGCAGTTTGGAAAATATTCGCAGGGGCGGAAAGACCGGGAAGGCCTTGGGGGGAATTCTTCTTTGTCTTCGCGGATCATGAGAAAATGAGAGTATTTCTCCGAAAAACAGAGAAAAATGAGAATATGGCTGTGAAAAATGTTCCGGCTGTGCTGTGAATCCGCCGGCGATCTTTGGAGAGAAATCCCTATGGGGAAAGCCCTTCGAGGAGGGCCGGGCGTGGGCTGAAAAATAAAAATATTTTTTTTCAAATAGTTATAGCAATATAAGTTGTGGAAAAGAAGACTGGTCCCTGGCGAAAGCGGCGGAAAATCAGCCTTGTCCTTTGCCGCTCCTTCCCCTAGCATCAGCGCCATGCAGAAAAAATTGTCGGGAATTCAGTCTATTTCGGCAAATTCCCTTTCTCCTTCTCCTTCTTTCGAGGCCGGAAATGCGCCCCCCCGGGGAACGCCTCCCGCTCCGCGTCCCCTTTCCGCTCTGCAGCTTAATCTGCCAGTGCCCCTGCCGGGAAGCCAGACGCGGGAGCTCGTCTATTCGTGGCGTTTTTCCTTTGAGGATTTTGTGGTCGGGCCCTGCAACGAGCTGGCCTACGCCGCCTCGCGCAGCATGTGCGGCGAAGCCTCCGGCACAGGAATCCTGTATCTCGCTTCCCCCCCTGGTCTGGGGAAGACCCACCTCATGCAGGCGGCGGGCCGGATGCTGACGGAGCGTTGCAACCGCAGCCTTCCCAGGGTGGAATATCTCACCGCTGAAGAGTTTGTTTCCCGTCTCTGGCTGGCCATCAAGGGGCAGGATACGGATCGTTTCAAAACCAGGTACCGGACGGCGGATCTCCTGCTTCTGGAAGACGTGCATTTTCTGCAGGGCAAAGAGGCCATGCAGGCCGAATTTCTTGCCACGCTCAAGGCTCTGTCTGATCGCGGCAGCAGGATCGTCTGTACCAGTTCCTTTCAGCTCAAGGATCTGCGCAAAATGGACGAGCAGCTCCTTTCGCGCCTGAGCGCCGGTCTCCTTTCCTCTATCGGGCGCCCGGATGAGGAAACCCGCCGCCGGATCTTTCGCAGCAAGGCGGCCGCCCAGCACGTAACCCTGCCGGAAGAGGTGGAAGAGGTTCTCGTCCGCCATATCAACAACGATGTCCGCCAGATTGAAAGCTGTCTGCAGAATCTGGCCTTCAAGGCGCGCCTGTATAACAGCGCCGTTACCCTGCAGATGGCCTGGGAGGCCGTTCAGACCTATGGAACCCTGACCCCCGCCCTGAACATGGACCTGATCGTCGATCTGGTCTGCAAAGGTTTCGGCCTGCTTCCCGAACAGATATCCTCGTCCTGCCGCAAACAGGAATTTGTCTCCGCCCGCAATACCGCCTTTTATCTGGCCCGCAAGCATACCGATCTTTCGTTGGAGGCCATCGGGCAGTATTTCAACCGCCGTCATTCCACCGTAATCAAGGGAATTACCAGCCTTGAACGGGAGATGAGCCGCCAGTCCCCCCTGGGTCATCAGCTTGCCTCCACCATTGCCCTGATCGAGCGCAACGGCCCGGAGATCCGCCAGGGGAAACAGTTGGGCAGGTCAAGTCCAGCGAATTTCGATCCGGGGCAAGCGGAGTCGAGCATCAATGCAATATCTATAAACACTCGCTGATATATAGCGATCCTGATTTCTATTCCTCCGTTTCGCGGGAAAAAAGAAGCGTTATGAAAGAACAGGGATCGGTTCCCACAGCCAGTGAGGCGCTCACCTTGACGCCGGCGGCGGTCGCGTCTTTTTTTAGCCTAATGTCAATCCGTTCCCCGGGAAGGATGGGGCGCAGAAATTTGCAGCTGCTGATTTTCAGCAGCCGTCCGGAAAACATGCCGCCGTATGTCCGGGAGACCGCCATGATCTGGACAATGCCGGGCAGAACGGGATCTGCGGGGAAGTGCCCGCCAAAGCCGATAAACTCCGGCGGGAACAGAAAGCGGGAGCAAAAGACGCCGGGAGCCGTTTCCTTGGGAGGATCTTCACAGCACAAGGCGACCGCAGCGGCAAGGGAGGGCATTATTTCTCCTTTTTTGTCCGCAATACTGATATAGGCGTTAAAAAGTAGACTTTTCAGAGCAGGATCGTCAGCCGAAAAACGAAGGTTCAGGCTGACTCCCGCCGCTTCGCGGCGCATCGGCCTTACGGCCGATGTTTACCGCTTTCCGCAGAAATCAGTAAACGAATCTGCACGAGGTAGGGAGGGCGCATATTTTCAAAAAGAATCGTCTCCGGTTGCGGCCGCGTGTCCGCAAAGCGGGCCACCCAGCTCCCGTCCGGGGCGGCGGCCCGGATATCCTGACCTCCTTGTCCGTCCGGGATTCGCGTGAGGCTTACTCCGCGCCCCTCTTGGGCCTCGTTTCCCGCGCGGGGCGCAAGGGCCTCCGGCAGGGCGGCAAACCATATCCCCTGAATGCAGTGGGCGATGTGCGCGTCAAGGCTGGGGATACGGCGCAGCGCCGGGTGCAGCAGCGCCGTGTGGAAAGCCGCTGGGGTGACGGTCAGATCAAAAAGCGTCAAGCCCATGCCGCCAAGGCCGACAGCGCGAATGCGCGCGGGGTTGCCTGTCGGGGAGGCGGTTATGGCCAGCAGCCCGTCGAAAGAAGGCAGGCTGTGGCCGGGGATATGCACCTGCACATGATGCCGGAGAGTCGCCGTAAGGACGCCCTGGGCGGATCCGGGAGGCGCTGTTTTCCGCCCTTGCGCCATACAGCCGGCGGGAAGCGGCAGGACGGCGGCAGACAGCAGGAGGGCAAGAAACAGGTAGGGGAGTCCGCGCATTATCCTTGGCTCGCTTTTGTGCGCGGGGATGTGCAGATGCGGAACGTCCTCGGCTGGATCAGCAGCGCCGTCAGCAGAGCGGCGGCCACGCCGCCGCTGACGGCGGCCCCCAGGGAAAAGAGCGCCGGATGCCGGGCAAGAAGCAGACTCCCGAAGCCGGCAAGAGTGGTCAGCGCGGAGACGAGAACCCCTTTGCGCCCGCCGGCCGGCATCCGTCCTTCCAGAACGGCCTGGGTGAATATTCCGTAATCAATGCTGAGCGCGATAACCAGAGGCAGGGCCACGGCATGGAACATATTGACCTTTGTTCCGCTGAACAGGAAGAGGGCGACCGTACAGGCCGCGCCCGCGGCCATGGGCAGGAGAACCGCGCAAAAGCGGACGGGAGAGCGGAAAAACAGGGCGGTAACACAGAAGACCGCCGCGCAGGTCAACAGACAGAAGCGCAGAATGTCGCTTCCGACGTCCTGCGCTGTGCGCTCCCGGAAGGCGGGGCCGGAAATGAACACCCCGCCGGCCTGTTCCGCCTTGTGCCGCGTGGCCTGCGGCAAGGAAGAGGAGCCGTTCAGGACGGTGTAGGCCAGGAAATGTTCCGGCGTTTGGGCAAGATACAGGCGCGGAAACAGGCCCAGGTCCAGGGCTTCAAGCTCCGCCGGAGTTATGGGTTGCGGTTCTTTTTGAAACCAGGCGGCAAAGGGGGCAAAAGCCGCGGCAGAGAATCCCCATTCCGGAGCGATGGCCCCCAACCGTCGCAGGCCGGCGTCGCCCTGCTGTTGACGGAATATTCTCCAGGCCTCCAGGCGTTCCTTTTGCCGCCGGGCCGAGGGCAGAAACGGCGCCGCGCTTGAGGCGGAGATCCCGTCGGAGCGCAGGATGTCGCGGATGGTTTCGTTCTTGCGCAGCAAATGTTCAAAGCCCTCCCCGGATCTGTTTTCCGGAACGACAATAAAGGCGTCTTCTCCCGACATTCCCCAGATATCCCGGATGCGCCGCTCGTCCTGAAGCATTTCCGGGGAAGAGTAGGAAAGGTTGCGGATGTCCCCGTCAAAGCGCAGCCGGGAAAATCCGGCAAGGCTTATGCAGACGCACAGGGCAAGGAGCGCGCAAGTTAGCGCGGCGCGCGGGGCGGCAGGGGGCGCGGCGGGGAGAAGAGGCGCGTTGACTTCTCCTTGCGGCCCGCATCGGGGTCGCCTCAGCAGCGGCAGGAGGAAGAGCGAGAGACAAAGAGCCGCTGTGACGGCCGATGTCCCGAACACGGCCATTTGCCTGATTGCCGGAATGGCGGATGTGCATAAGGCCGCGAAGGCCGCGGCCGTGGTGCAGAATCCCGCCAGAAGAGGCGGGCACAAACCGCGCAGGGCTCTTTGCGCGGAGTCTGTTTCAGAAAAGGCATAGTGCGCGTGGATCGCATAGTCGGCGGTAATGCCCAGAATGACGCCGCCGCAGCCGAGCACAATGCCGGAAATGTTTTCCTGCGCGATTCCTGTCGCTGTCGCGGCAATGCACAGTGAGGCCATCGGAACGGCAACGATGGCCAGGGCCTGCCGGCTGCGTAAAAACAGGAAAAAGATGATTGCGACCAAAAGCAGCGAGATCGGGACCACCCTGCGCAGATCGGCCTTGATGATCTTCGCGTTGGCTTCCGTATGCCGGTAGCTGCCTCCGATGAAGACCTCCGCCTCCTTCGGCAGCGAGGACAGGCTGGCGCGGACGGCGGCCATCACTTGCGCGGCGGCGGCGGAATCGCTCATGGCCGCTTCAGGCCGGGCGATGATCAAGGCGTAGTTTCCGGAGGGATCGACAACCTGCCCGTCGCGCGGGGAGATCTTGGCGGGAAGATTGCCCGGGGCAAGATTGCGCAACAAGGGGAAGCGCAGGCCCAGTGGATCGAGCGCAACGATGCCGCGAAACGCCGGCCCGGAAGGACCGAGAAGGAGTTGCCGGTTCCGGCGCAGCGTTTCCCGGATGATTTCCGGGCTGAAAAGGGGGGCGAGGCCGGCGATTTGCTCCACGGAGAGCAATACCGGCAGGTAGGCGAACAGCGCGGACAGCCTGTCGAAGGCGGGAGCCGCCCCCGGACTTGTCAGAACATGGGGGATAAGGGAGCTCCGCAGCGATTCGGCGGCGGCGGCGGCGAGAAGAGATGCCGCGCCGTCGCTGTTCCCCACGGTGATGGTCAGGGTATGCAGGAAGGGCGCATTCTGCAGATAGGCAAAAAATTCCGGCGGCGTGTCTTTGTTCTGAGGGATAAGAACCTGAATATCTGTATTTGCCGTAAGACGCAGGGAGTATATGCAGCAGGCGGCAATCAGCAGACCCCACAGAACAAGAAAAGTTTTTCTGCGCAGTTGAAGTCTGCGTAAACATTCTGAAATGACGGCGATCAATTATTGAAATTCCTCGCTGCCAACAGGTTGATTCAGCACAACGTCATGCAGAAGAATTGTCGTCGTTCCTCCGCCGGCTTCACGCAGGAGTATTTCGCGGGCGATGCCGTCCCGGGCGAAGGACAGGGAGATTGAGGACACGACTGAGGCCATTTCGGCGTTTTTTGGGGTCAGAACGAGCAGCAGGGGGGTCTGACCTTCCGCGCGGACGGCATAGTGGGCCTCTATCCATTTTCTGTCGAAGCTGATCCAGGAAAGCGCCTGCGCGGCAACAAGCCCGGCGACAGGGTCCTCTGTCGCGGCCAAGGACACGCGGGAGTCTCTGCTTCCTTCCCAGCGGAATCCCTTTGTTCCCTGAAGAGCGAATCCCTGCGCGAAGGGTTCGCTGTATTCCCAGAGGAGGGAATCCGGCCGCGCGAAGAGCAGGAACCCCCTGGAGATAACGGGTTCCGTAAACAGGGGAATGTTCGTCGTCTGGACGAAACGGCAGCGCAGGGTTGAGACGGATGCCGTCAGTTTTTGCAGTGTTTGCAAGGAGTCTTCAACAGACAGGCCGCGTTCCCGCGGGGGATCCGCTTGCGCCCCTGCCGCCGTGGCGACCTGAGCGCAAGAGAGCAAAAAGAGAAGGAAGGCAAGAATCAGGCGGTTCATGTTCTTTTCTTTTCCTTATCGCTTCCGGACAAAGACCTTGAGCTTTCCCCGGGCCAGAGGAGTCTCCGGCTCACCGGGCCGGAATACGGTCGCGGTGATGATGTGGATGTCCATAACCTCCGCCGTTACGGCAACCGCGATATGCACGGTTTCTCCCTCCGCCGCTTCCCCGAAAAAGGAAAAATCCTGAGCGGCGACAAGCATGCCTTTGCGCGGTTTCTCTCCGGAGATTTTGTCCAGACAGCCTTTCATGGCTCCGGCGGTCTGCGCCGCCAATTCAAGAAAACCAATGGGGTCAAGGATGCCGTTCTGCAGCAGGATATGCTCCGGGTGCAAAGTCGCTGAAGCGAGGGCTCCGGACGGGGAGGCCGCAAGCAGGGCGTCAAGGCAGAGCATGGGCGGAGCATGCGGCAGCAGATCCGTCACGGGAACGGGGAAAAGGGACATGGCGCAGCCCCCGTGCAGCCTGCGGCAGGCTGCGGAGTGGAACGCGAAAAGGCGCTATCTGTTCAGAAGCGCCAATTCCTGACGAATGTTCTTTTCCAGCGTGGCGACCCACCGATTGTAGTTGCGGTGGATTTTTCCGTTGCCATAATCCAGGTTGGCGCTGTCCTTGTAAGTGATGCGAAATTCTTTTTGATCGTAAGCAATCTCCACGATTGCGGTATGCTTTCCCCGGACGTGAAGAGTTCCGGTCATGACGCCGGGGCCGGCGGGAACGATTGCCCAGTTGGTAATCGCGCCGGCGCGGATAATGGCGGCCTCAATATCCTTGGTGGCCGCCTTTTTCACCAGGGGCATGGGGCTTGCAAAGTTCAGCGGGGGAACCTTTTTGGCGCACCCTGCCATCAGCAGGGCCGAGAAAAGCGCGAACAATCCGATCAGGAAAAGATTTTTTCTCCTCATCCCTCAAACCTCCTTATTTCTGCGATGCATCAGGATCATCCTTTTGGAACCGGTTGTCAATTTCCTTTCGCAGCAGCGATTTTACATGGCGCTGTAAATGCAGGTGGGCGGTCTCCCTGTACCGCGCAAAATCCTTCGGATATACCGCCGGCAGCAGGGTGAGCCGCGCAGCGGCGGGACGGCCGAAGCGGGAGCCTTTCGGGAAGATCTCTCCCGTTCCGTCAATGCACAGGGGGATGACCGGGGTTCCTGTATCCATGGCCAGTTTGAAGGCGCCGGAATGAAATCTTCCCATTTTTCCCGTGGAACTGCGGGTTCCTTCCGGGAAGACGATGAACGCCGCGCCCTCCCGCAACACGGCCCGCGCCCTGTCGAAAAAGTTGTCGCACTCCAACGTTTCGGCATTCAGGTATCCGGCCAGACGCATGATCCGGCCATACAGGGGGATGCGAAAGGGCCATGTCCGCACGACAAAAACAATGTTCTTCACCGGAAAGAAACCCAGCGTATAGGGATCAAAAAAAGACTGGTGATTGGCCGTGATAATGCAGGGATAGGGCAGGGGAGAGGCCCGGTCGGCGGCGGAAATGCGGGTCTGGCTCGCCAGCAGCCGGCAGCAGATTTTCCCGTAAAGGTGTACAAGGTTGCGGATGGACACTGCCGCGGGCGCCTTGCCCACGCCGGTCTGCCAGAGCCAGAGGAGGATTCCCAGAGGCAGGTACAGGAGTGTCCACAGCGCCAGCCCGCTGAAAAAGACGGCATTGAAATACAGAGTGCGCAAGCCACCGCCCGCCTGTCAAAAAAAAAACCGCCCCGCGCGAGCCCGGAGGAAGGAACCGGAAAGGGTCAGCCGGCGTTTTTTTCGATTTCCTGTTTCTTTTGCAGCAGGTAGATATGGATGTCTCCTAGGGTGCGGATAGAGGCGATGGCCGGGTCCTTGCCGATTTTGATGCCGAATTCCTGCTCCAGAACAACGACCATGTCCACGGTATCCAGGCTGTCCAGGTCCAAATCTTCACGGAGATCGGCCTCCGGCCGCATCCGGTCCCCTTCCAGCTCAAATTCTTTCGCCAGGGCGGCATTTGCCCTTTCCAGCACTTCTGCGTCCGTCATTGCGGTCCCCCTAAAACCAGAGAACAATTTATGCCCCCGAGCGCGAAGCTGTTTTTTACTATGATCCGGCCGGGAAGATCAACAGGGATCCGGGGCAGGCGGATGCCCGCGCAGCGTTCATCCGGAGACTCCAGGTTTTTGGTGGGGATGATGATTCCTTCGCCCAGCATCTTCACCGAGGCGATGGTTTCCAGAGATCCGCTTGCCGCCATTGTGTGCCCGATGTGGCCTTTGAGGCTGGAAACAGGCACTTCGGTCCCGAACAGGCCGGCAATCGCGCGGCTCTCGGCAATATCGCCAAGCTCGGTGGCCGTCGCATGGGCGTTGATATAGGCTATTTCCCGGGGCTGCACGCCGGCGTCCTTGAGAGCCAGGCGCATGCAGGCGGCAAGAGAGGCGGAAGAAGGCTCGGCGATGCTGCCTGAATCCGACAAGGAGGAAAAGCCCAAAACCTCCGCCAGTACCGGCGCGCCCCGCGCGTGCGCGGAATCCAGGCTTTCCAGGAGCAGTAGGCCCGCGCCCTCGGAACAGACAACGCCGTCCCGGTTGGCGTCAAAGGGACGCGGCGCGCTTTCCGGCATGTCGTTGTATCCGGAGGAGGCCGCGGTCAGCAGGTCAAAGGTCCCCTGGACCAGGGGATGAAATTCATCCGTGCCGCCGCAGAGCATATAGTCCTGCCTGCCGAAGGCCACGGCTTCATAGCCCAGTCCTATGGCCTGACATCCGGAGGCGCAGGCGGCGGAAGGGGAGACGACTCTGCCGGAAACGCCCAGGGCCTGCGCCAGATTGGCGGCCGCGGAGTGGCTCATGATCCGGAAAAAGAGCATGGATTTGATCTGTTCCATGCTTGCGGAAGCGATATACTGCCGAAAAAACGATTCCAGGGATTCCGGACTGCCCAGGGTTGAGCCCAGAGCGATGCCGAAACGGTCTCCAGAGACGACCCCGGGGGGCACGGCGGCTTGTTCCAAAGCCTCACAGCCGGCCAGATAGGCATAGACGGACAAGGGGGACATGGAGCGCCTGATTTTCCTGGGGATGCTTTCCGCGCCGACATCGGGAACAACCCCGGCGATGCGGGGAACTGTAAGGCCCTCCGGCGCGTTGACCCGGGATATTCCGCTCTTTCCCCGGCGCAGCAGGGAAAAAAGGAGGCCGACACCCTTGCCGTAGGGGGAAACCGCTCCCATCCCCGTGATGACGACGCGCCTTACATGCACCGGGCAACCTCCCCGCGCACAATCTCCATCCCCAGAATACAGCCGCAGGCCAGAACCCCTGAAATAACGGCCCCCAATATTCCCGGCGCGACGACAGACTGCCCGGCCAGCCAAAGGTTGGGGATCCGGGTCACGGGCAGGGGATTGTATTGGTGGACGGAATGTTTTGTGCCATACAAACCGCAGCCCGGCGCTTCCAAGAAATCCCTAAGCGTCAGGGGCGTGCCGCCGGCAAGGACCTCCGCCCGCGCGTTGTCCGGCCAACAGGAGGTGACGGCTTGCCGGAATCGTCCGAGCGTTTCCGTCTTTTGCCTGCCGTACCCGGCAGGACGCTTTCCCGTTTTTGTATTTTTCCAGTCTGTCCAGCTGAGGGGGTCCGCCGGGGCAAAGGCGATAAGAGCGGATTCTCCTGCAGCGCCTTCCCCGTCCGCCTGGCTTGCGCAGACGTAAAAAGGGCCTTCCTCAATTTTCGCGTCCGGCAGAAACCCTTTTTGTATATCGTCCGTCGGGCATAAAAAGAGGTTGCTGCCCCGGATCTCAGCCGGTGGAGAAGGCAGTTTGCAGAACAGGGTATAGGCGGAAACGGTATCCTCAAGGGCGGCAAGCCTGCGGGAATAGGCGGGTTTTACCGATCCTTCGGGAAACAGGGAAGGCAGAAGAGCCGGATGCGCCGTGAAGACGACGCCATCCGCGGGGAGAAGGCGTTCGTCTTCCAAAAGCACCCCGGTGACGCCCCGCGGCGGTGAACAGCGCAGCTTCTCCACCGCCGCGCCGCACACGGTCTCCACCCCGGCCTTATCCAGACGTTTCTCCAGGGCCGCGATTATCGCCCTTCCACCCCCTGCGACTGTTTTGACGCCTTCCAAATAGGATCCGTCAACGCGCGCATGGAGGGAAAAGGGCGCTTCCGCCGGAGATACCCCGTACAGGAGCGAGTGGAGAGCCAGCACGCTCCGCAGTTTGATATTCCTGGTCCCTTGGGCAAGAACGGAAGCAAGGGGGAGGGCGTGCTCTTTCCTCTTGATCAGGGTCCTGGCGTATTCGCTGAAGTTCAGGAATACCGACGAGGAAAAGGATTCCTGCAGGGAAACGAGATACCTCCGGATAAAGGCGGCGTCGGCAGGAAAGGCGGAACACAGGGCGTCTTCCAGCGCTTCACGCCCCACAGGCAGACGGATTTCCGTTCCGGAGGAGAGGAAGCGGACGCGGTCAAAGCAGTCGCTGTTATAGTCTTTGAGGGGCAGATGCTCCAGGCGCAAGAGGTGAAAGTACCGGGTGAGGGGGCCGTGGGGTGAAAGTCCGCCCGCGTAATGGAATCCAGTGTCAAAATGGATGCCTTGCCGGGAGAAGCCGCGTAGCGTGGAACCCAGGCGGCGCTTTTTTTCCGCTATGGTCACCCGCAGGCCGTGCCTGGAAAGCAGCAGAGCCGTTGTGATGCCGGAAATCCCCCCTCCGATGACCACAAAATGTTTCTCCGCGCTCTTCATCACGGCTTGGGGAAACGCAGGACAAGGGCGGCATTGGTTCCGCCGAACCCCGCGGAGTTGCAAAGAGCCGCGGGGATATTCCCGGGGCGGGCGTCCGTGACGACATCCAGGCGCGCGGACCATTCGTCCGGCTGATGAAAATTGAGGTTGGGGGCAATAAAGCCGTGCCTGGCCATAAGGGTCGTGTACACAACCTGCGCGGCTCCGGACATCCACAGCTCGTGCCCGGTCATGGATTTGGTGGAGGACACCGGCACGCCCCGGTCGCCGAAGAGCGCGGCGATGTTCCGGGCTTCAACGGCATCGCCCACCCGGGTGGAGGTGGCATGCGCGCAAACATAGGCAATATCCTTTTTCTGCAGCCGCGCGTCGGAAAGGGCCATGCGCATGGCCCTTCCCAACCCCTCCTCGCCGGGAACCGAAAGGCTTTCTCCATCGGAAGAAAAACCGTAGCCGGCAACTTCCCCGAGTATGGGGGTTCCCCGTTTTTCGGCAAGATCCAGCCTCTCCAGCAACAGGGCCGCCGCCCCGCCGCTTGGGACAAGGCCGTCCCGGTCCGCGTCAAAGGGACGCGAGGCCGCATGGGGGGAGCGTTCCCGCGTGCTGAAGGCCCCGAGGGCGTCAAAGCTGCACATGGATTGCCAGTTGATTTCCTGGGCGCCGCCGCAGAGGACGCGCTCCTGCCTGCCGTGAGCGATTAAGGCCGCCGCCTGTCCGACGGCATGCCCGCCGCTTGCGCAGGCCGCGCTGAGGGTCCAGGCCGCGCCTTGCGTCTTGAAAAGGGCGCCTAGATTCATGCTGATGCAGGAAGTCATGGAACGGAAAACCAGGCCGCTGCCCAGACTCCCGGTATCCTTCTTTTCCAGAAGCAGGCTCGCCTGTTCAACAGCCGCGAGACAACTGGAATCGCAGCCGAAGACAATGCCTGTTTCACCATTCTGGATTTGCGCGGGCTCAAGCCCGGACTGCAGCAAGGCCTGCCCGCAGGCCTCCGCCGCCCATTGGGCGAAGTCCGGCATGGTTTTTCGTTGTTTGCGGGAAAGAGGAAGGGTCGGCGTGTACGGAGGAAGGAGGCCGGTAAGCCCGGAGGCAAACCCCAGTCTTTTGCGTTCAGGATCAATGCCGATACCGGAGGCCCCTCCGCGCAGAGCCTCGGCCACGGCAACAGCGCCGTGGCCGAGAACGGAAACAATCCCCAGACCGGTTATCGCAACGCGGAAAATCATGAGAGCAGGACGAGCGTAGGGATTTCAGTTCTGATTGGGTTCGGTTTTGCTTTTTTCGTTTGCGTACCCTTTTTCATAACCGTCTTCCAAGTCGTGCGCCTTGCGCTCAATCTTCGCCTGCGTCTTTCCGGCGGTTCTGCCGACCCAGGCGCAACCGGAGACTGCCGTTCCTGCCAGACAGACAATGAGAAGGATGGGGAGAAATTGTCTCAGCATGGCTCATGATAGCCCGGGGGGCGGAGGAAGTCAATAAATGCGCAAAGAACGGAAAATCTTTTCCCCCGCGCACGGTCAGAAACGTCTCTGCCGGTCTGAAAAAATAAAGGTGCCTTATATTTTTTCTTGACGGACCCCGGCGGAGGAGGTACCGTCGAATCAAAAGGCACCTTCTAAATATGCAAAGGAGTATCCCATGCCGGCATTTTTTGCGAAACTCCATCATTTGGCCCGGCATCGTTTTCACGGTCATGGACACGGCCTGCCAGGAGGCCCGCGGGGCGGCGGGGACAGGCGCGGGATCGCGCGGTTCGGTATTGGGGAAGAGAATTCCGCCTGCTGCCCTCTCTGCGACAAACATTGCCCCTTGACGGCTCCCGCCTGCGGCAAGGGGAGGGCGCATCAGGAAGCAAAGGAGGAACTGAGATGAGCGAAGACACCGCCGCAAGCGCTGAAAAACTGGCCGCGCTTTTTTACCGCGCCTTCAAGTTCATGGCCCGGGCCCATCATCATTACGGGCACGCGGAACACGCCCAAATGCATGTGCTCGCCCTGCTCAGGGACAGAACTTCCCTGAATCAGCGGGATCTGATGGAGATGCTGAACGTCCGCTCGGCTTCCCTGAGCGAAATCCTGGGCAAATTGGAACACCGCGGTTTCATTGAACGCGCGCGGGATGAGCAGGACAAGCGCAATTTCGTCATTACCGTCACCAGACAGGGCGCCGCCGCTGTCGCGGCCAATGAGGACGTCAGGCGGAAAAGCGCGGAGGCCTTCTTCGCCTCCCTTTCCGAAAATGAGCGGCAGCGGTTGGCGGAATTGTTGGAAAAGGTTATCCATGCTCTGGAAAAGGACATGCCCGGGCACGCCTGCCGCCCTGATCACGGGGTCGGACATCCGCGCGGGCAGCAGCATGACCATGAGGGCCACGGCGGCCGGCACGGGCATCACGCGCGGGGCGGCGAAGGCTCCGGACACGGGCGCCGCGCTTCGCCGGAGAAGGACGAACCCCATGACGAGGAATGAGAGGAATGCCACGGCGTGAATATCGCGGAGCCCTGGTCGGATTGGCGGGCATTGCCTGTAATGCCGCCCTGGCCGCGGCCAAAATCGCAATGGGACTGTCGGTCAACAGCGCCGCGGTGCTTTCGGATGCTTTCAACAACCTCACCGATGCCGCCGCCTCTCTGGTTTTGACGGCGGGTTTCCTTGTGGCGGGGAAAACGCCCGACAGGGAACATCCCTTCGGCCACGGGCGGATGGAATACGTTTCCGGGCTTGTCGTCGCCTGCCTGATCATGGCCACAGGGCTCGGAATGGCGAAATTCTCCCTGGAACGTCTCTGGCACCCGCAATCCGTGGCCGCGAGCCGGATTGTGCTCTGGGGTTTGGGTCTCGGCATCGTTGTCAAGCTCCTCATGGGCCTGTTCTATTACCGGGCGAATGCAACGCTCCGCTCACAGGCCATCCGGGCGGGCATAACCGACAGTTTTTCCGATGCCGCGGTAACGGCCGTGGTCCTGTCTTCTTTCTTTTTGGAAGGGCTTGCGCCTTTTTCCCTTGACGCGGCGATTGGATTTGTTGTAGCCGGAATCATCTTTTGCGGCGGGTTCAAGTCCGCCAGAGAGGATCTGACGTCCATCCTGGGGAAAGCCGGAGACGACGAGCTTATGCGCAGGATCCGGGAGGTTGTTCTTGCCGTGGACGGCGTCACGGGAGTGCATGATTTGACCGTGCATGATTACGGGCCTTCCCGAAAGTATGCTTCCGCCCACATTGAATGCATCCCTTCCATGAAGTTTTCGGAAGTGCACGAGGCTCTTGAGAAAGCGACGGATGCCGCCCGCCGGATTCTGTCGCTGGATCTTGTGCTGCTCCCGGAGCCGACAGACAAGGGGGAACGGCATGCTGGAGCGCAAAACAAGCTGTGAGGCAATCCCGTGCGGTCTGGAGGAAGAGTCTTTCCTCTTTGTCAGTTACGCCCACCAGGACGCCGGGGTCGTCTTCCCCCTCATTGAGGGCATTCACGCGGACGGCTATCAGCTCTGGTACGACAAGGGGATCAACATCAGTTCCACCTGGACGGACGAAATCGCCCTTGCCATCCTGCGCTGCAAGGTTTTTGTCGTTTTTCTCTCCAAAGATGCGGTTGCCTCCTCCTATGTGCGCGCCGAGGTGGAATTCGCCCTGAATCAGAGGATCAAGGTGATTCCCGTGTATCTGGACGGGATGGAGATTTTGCCTCCCGGACTCGCTCTGGGCTTGAACGCGACCCAGGGCATCACCGGGGTGGAGAGTACGCAGGCTATCCTCGATCAAATCCGCGCCGCGCTTGTCTACAATAAGATCAGCAAGAGCGGGGAGGCGGGGAAGGCATCCGGAGGAGAAAGGAAATCCGGCGGGAGGGCAAGACGCGGGAAGCCTTTTTCCCTTCCGGCCGTTCTGTCGGCGATCCTTGTCCTCGCGGTCTGCGCTGGATATCTTCTCTTGCGGGACACCCGGTTCGGCGCCGCTCCGGCGGGCTTTTTCGTCGCCCTGGCGAAACAGGCCTTCCTGCCGGCCGAACCTGTCCAGGTAAGCCTTTCCGGCCTGACGCCGCAGGTGGTCGACGCGGGCGCGATTATCGGCATCTCCAGGGCGGAAGCTGAACACGGCGATTTCCTCTCTTCCCGCTTCATCCGGGAGGAGGACGCCCGGTCCATCCGCGGGGAGAACGGCAGGCTTGTCAGGCTGCGGGCTCCCCTTGATCCCGGACGATATGAACTCAGGGGCTACGCCGACGGCGATGCGCTGACGGAATCGACCTTGGTCGCCCGGATCGGATTTTCCGTGGAGGGAACGGCCGAAGGGGCCTTTTCCCTGGCAATCGACAAGTCCCGCTATGCTCCGGGTGAAGAGATTGTCATCATGGTCCGGGGTGTGCCCCGCACCATGCTGGATGACGGCGCCCTTGTGGGCATTTACCGGGCCGGCGCGCCGCCGGATGCCTTCCAGACGTATGTGCTGATCGGCGAAAGGGATCGGCAGTTTTCTCTGGACGCCCCTTTTGACGAGGGCCGCTATGAGATCCGCTCCTATGCGACCAGCAGCGTCTTTGCCGAGTCAACCCTTGCCGCCCGGGCCTTTTTCGAGGTTATCCCGCCGTCGCGGGAAGAGGCAGGAAAATGAAGCCATGCTGAAGGAAATTGCGGGACAGCGCGATATCGTCATCCAGTGCCATGACGTCCCCGACGCCGATACCATCGCCTCCGGTTTCGCGCTGCTGCGCTATCTCCAAACCAGGGACGCCCCGGCGCGTTTCATTTACAGCGGCAGGAACAGAATCACCAAGCCGAGTCTTTTGTGGCTGCTCCGGCTGCTCGATATTCCCATTGAATATGTGGAAGATCTGCCGCGTTGCGGCTTGCTCGTCACCGTCGACTGCCAGTACGGAGCGGGGAATCTGCGGAAATTTGAAGCCGATCGCGTGGCGGTTCTCGATCACCACCAGCCCGAGATTCCGGAGGGGCCTCTTGTGCTGATCCGCCCCGCGCTGGGCAGTTGCTCAACGCTTGTCTGGCACCTGATGCGGCAGGAAGGCTTTGACTTCACGGCCCAGCCGGAGGTCTTCACCGCCCTGTATTACGGTCTGTATACCGACACCAACGGCTTCGCCGAAATACGGCATCCGCTGGATCGGGATCTGGCCGACTTCCTGCCGGTGGATCGGACGATGCTCAGGAAACTCAAAAATTCCGCCCTGACCCTGGAAGAGCTGGAGGTGGTGGCGGACACCCTGTCCTCATCGCGGATCATCGGCAGCGTCGGAGTGCTGAAGGCGCCCCCCTGCGACCCGAATATTCTCGGTTTTTCCAGCGATATTGCCCAGCAGGTCGAGCAGTTCAACAGTTGCGTCGCCTACTGCCGGCTCCAGGCTGGGATCAAGCTGTCCGTCCGTAGCGCCGTGCGGGAAATCATGGCCAATGAATTCGCCGCGTTCCTGACGCAGGGGGCCGGCTCCGGCGGCGGCGGCCTGGAAAAGGCCGGAGGCTATATCAGCTTTGACGGCATCGAAAAAATCGCTCCCGGCACCCCGCCGGAAGACTTTCTCCTCTCGCGCATCGCCCTCTACCAGTCCAGCTTCGACTTCATTTACTGCGGCAAGCACGAATTGGATTTTTCCTCCATGCGGCGCTTTTGCAAGAAGCAAATCCCTCTGGGCTACGCGCGGACGGCGGATCTCTTCCCCGAGGGCTCGCCGATCAGCATCCGCACCCTGGAGGGCGACATTGATACCCTCGCCGCCGCCGACATCTACCTGATGATTGGCGTTTCCGGCGAGGTGTATCCCATCAGGAAGGAACGCTTTGAGGAACTGTATGCCCCCTGCGACGGGGAGTACCTGCCGGAGGCCGAATACAG
>JAISNZ010000099.1 GCA_031275955.1 Desulfovibrio sp.
CAAAGAGGCGAAAACCATCGGATCTGTGGTGTAATGAAGTCCTGCCAAACCAAAAAGAACGGCAAAAAAATCCATTTGGATCTATGGCCGGTTTGGAAGAACAATTTTTAGAGGTTCCCGTACGTTATCGAACCGAATGATCCTGCCTGCGATCAGGGCGGCTTGCGCAAAGACCGGAGGCCGGTGTAGAGGGGAGCCATGCGGGACTCCGACGCGCGCCTTTTCACCGTGGCTCCCTCCCAGGCCGGGGATCGCCTGGATCGCTATCTGGCGGACCGGATGGCTGAATTCGGCCTCTCCCGGGAGCGGATCAAACGCGGCATCCTGGAGGGACGGGTTCGGGTGAACGGACTTGCGGCCGAGGCCCCCCGGCGTATCCTGCGGGAGGCGGACCTGGTGGAGATCCGTCTGGCCGCGCCGGCCACGCGCCTTGTGCCGGAAGCGGGCGAACTGGATATCCTGCAGCAGGACTCCTTTCTGGTCCTGCTGAACAAGCCGGCCGGACTGGCGGTGCATCCGGGGGCGGGTTTGTCCACCGGCACCCTGGCCCACCGGCTGGCGGCCCATTTTCCGGAACTGGCGGCCCTGGAAGGCTTCCGGCCGGGCATCGTCCATCGCCTGGACAAAGGCACCAGCGGCCTCCTGCTGGCCGCCCTGACGGAAAAGTCCCGTCTGGCCCTGACCGCCCTCTTTGCCGGGCGCAAGGTCTGCAAGGAATACCTGGCTCTGGCGCGCGGCGTGCCCTCCCCGGCTCAGGGGACCATTGACGCGCCTCTGGGCCGGCATCCCCGGGCCAGAGGCAAAAGGGCCGTACTCAGCGAGGCCGGAGGCGGCAAGCCGGCGCGCAGCGCCTGGCGGACGCTCTATGCCGATCCGGAGGGACGTTTTTCCCTGCTGGCCGTGCGCATCTTTACCGGCCGGACCCACCAGATCCGGGTCCATCTGGCCCACCTGGGACATCCCGTGCTGGGCGATCCCCTTTACGCCCCGCCCGACAAGGCCGATCCCGCCCCCCGGCAGATGCTTCACGCCTGGAAACTCGCCCTGGATCATCCCTGCACAGGCCGCCGGATCTGCGCCGTCTGCCCGCCGCCGGAAGACTTTCCTGAGACCGCCCGCGCTCTGGGGACCCGCCTCTTGCGGGTCGTGATCACCGGTTCCCCCGGCTGCGGCAAATCCACCCTCTCGCGGCTCCTGGCCGGGACAGGCGCGCCCCTGTTCAGCGCCGACGCGGAAATCGCGGCCCTCTATGCCCAAGGCGGGGCCGGCTGGCTCTTCCTGCGGGCGCGCTACGGGGATCGCTTCGTGCCGGACCAGGATTCCCCCGTGGACAAGCAGACCCTGGGCCAGGCCATGCGGGAGTCCCCAGCCCTCCGGCGCGAGATGGAATCCCTGCTCCATCCTCTGGCCCGCGCCGCCATGGAAGACTTCTGGCGCGCGCAGGAGGCCCTGAACGTCCCCCTGGCCCTGGCCGAGGTGCCCCTCTACCTGGAGGCCGGATTCTCCCGGGGCGACACCCCTTCCCGGACCGCCTCGGACGAGGCCCTGGCCGCCCTCCTGAACGCCAGCCCGCACCGCCCCCTCCTGCTGGGGGTGTCCTGCCCCTTTGCCGTGCGGGCGGAACGCCTCCACTCCGGACGGGGCTGGAGCGCGGAGGTCATCAACAGCATGGAGTCCTGGCAATGGCCGGAAGAACGGAAACTGGCCGCCTGCGATCTGGTGGCGGACAACAGCGGCGGCAAGGCCGGCCTGGAGGCCGAAGCCAAACGTCTGGCCGTTCGCCTGGCCGCCTTGCGGGACCTGCGGGGAGCCCTGCTGGCCGAGACCATCCGGGAGCGCTGCCGGGAACCGGCCCTGCGCAAGTCCTGACGCGTCTGGGCTCCGCCCCGGTTGATCAGTCCTTTCCTAAAACGCCTGCCGGCCCTCGCTGTTTTCCTCGCCCCGCAGAAAGGCCCGCAGATCCTCGTCTTCCCTGGCGTAGCCCGGAGCGCCTAGCCGGGCGTTGGCCAGGCGTTTGCCCAATTCCACCGCCGGCTGATCAAGGGGGTTGATCTCCAGGAGCCAGCCGGTGAGGATGGTCGCGGCCATGCACAGCCCCATCAGGCGTCCGGCGGCGGCCTCGTCCGCGGCGTCCAGGCAGATGTGGAGCAGGGGCACCTGGCTCCGGGTCAGGGCCATGCGGGTGCCCAGGGCTTCGGCCAGCAGGAGATCCCCGAACTGCCGTCCGGCGAGGTAGCTCCATTTTCCCGGAATTTCCGTCCCGAAGGATGGCCCCCTGTACAGGCGGGGGCAGGAGAGGAACAGGCAGCCCTTGTTGCGCGGGCCGTCCAGGAACATCTGGTTGAGGGAGTGCTGGTCCGTTACCCCCACGGCGGGCACGGGCATACTGCCCTTGCCCTCCTTGCCCAAGCTTTCGGCCCAGAGCTGGCTGAACCAGGCCCCGAAGAAGTTCCACAGGGGGATATAGGAGAAGAAGATCAGTTCCGAATACCCGTAGCGCAGGAGTTCCGCGGCCCAGACAGCCCATCCCCAGGCCGGGTGATCTCCCAGGGCGTCGGCCATGGACTCGGGCCTGCCCCCGGCCTTGACCAGGGAGGCGTTGACCTCCGCCGCTCCCTGGAGCAATCCCCTCCAGTTCATGCCCAGGAAGGCGGCGGGCACGAGACCCACGGCGGAGAGGACGGAATAGCGGCCGCCGAGAAAGTCCGGCACGGGGAGGCTGGGCAGGTTCAGGGCCGTCGCCTCTGCCCGCAGGTCCCCGCTTTTTTCGTCGGTGATCAGGATGACGTTCTGTTGCCACAGGGCGCCCAGGGCCTGCCGCAGCCAGCTCCGGAGGAGGAAATACTGGCCCATGGTCTCGATGGTGCCGCCGGATTTGGAGATGACCACGACCACGGTTTCCCGCGGAGGCAGGGTGTCCATCCAGGCGGTGAGGGTGTCCGGGTCAATGTTGTCGGCGATCCAGAGCCAGGGCCCGTTATGGCCGGGCCTGTCCTGGGCGGGGAAGAAGGCCTTCTGCAAGGCCCTCGCGCCCAGGGCGGAGCCGCCGATGCCGAGGACCAGCATGTGTTTGAAAGGCTTCACGCGCTGTTCAAAGGCGGGCAGGTCCCGTTCCAGATCCTTTTTGAACGGCATGTTCAGGCAGGGCAGCAGGCCCTTGTCCAGTTCCCCGGCCAGGCGGGCGGCAAGGGCGTTTTTCTTCCCGGCAAGGGAGGAGGTTTCCCGGGAGAGACCCTGCAGGCGGTGGCTGAAGGCCTGGGACCAATCCAGAAAATGCTGCGGGCGGGCCATGATGTCCTCCTTGGCGGAATTTTTCGTTCATCAAAACTACCTTCCCGGCAGCCCGAGAAAACGCGCGATCCGGGCCAGGGCCTTTTCGAGGGTGCCGGCATCCACGGCATAGGAGATGCGGACGCAATGGTCGTCGCCGAAGGCGGCGCCGGGAACGAGGGCGACGCCGGCCGATTCGAGGAGCGCGGCGCACAGGGCGGTGGAATCGGGGAAGGCTTCGCGGTAATGGCGGTGGAGATCGGGAAAGAGGTAGAAGGCGCCGTCGGGCCGGGGACAGAGGACATCGGGCCAGGAGGCGATGATTGCCAGGGCCAGATCGCGGCGTTCCCGGAAGGAGCGGCACATGAGGTCAAGATGGGAGTATTCGCCGGCCAGGGCGGCCAGGGCGGCTTTCTGGGAGACGGAGGAGGCGTTGGAGGTGGACTGTCCCTGCAGGCGGCCCATGGCGGCGATGAGGCCGGCCTCGGCCAGGGTGTAGCCGATGCGCCAGCCTGTCATGGAAAAGGTTTTGGCGACGCCGTTGACGATGACGAAGTTTTCGGGGTGGGCCTCCCACCAGGGGGCGAGGCTCGCGGGGCCTTCCGGGGTATAGACGAGGCGGTCGTAAATTTCGTCGGAGACGATGAGGAGATTGTTGGCGACGCCCCAGGCGGCAATGGCGTCCAGCTCGGGCTGGGTGTAGCAGACGCCGGTGGGATTGGAGGGGGAATTGAGGACGAGGAGCCTGGTTTTGGGGGTAAGGGATTTGTTCAGGTCCTGGAGAGAGAGTTTGAAGGCGTTCTCCGGGGAGGTGGGGATCGTCACGGGCTTGGCGCCGGCCAGCTCGACCATGGGAGGGTAGCTGACCCAGTAGGGGGCGGGGATGAGGACGTGGTCTCCGGGGTTGAGCAGGCTCTGGAAGAGGGTATACAGGGAATGCTTGGCCCCGCTGGAGATGAGGATGTTTTCGGCGGCGGCGCGGACGGAGTAAAAGCGGGCGAAGTAGCCCGCGGCGGCGGCGCGCAGTTCCGGCAGACCGGGAACGGGGGTATAGCGGGTGAAGCCGGCGTCAATGGCCTCCCTGGCGGCGGCGCAAATATGCTCCGGGGTGGGGAAGTCTGGCTCTCCGACGGAAAGGCTGAGGATATCCTTTCCCTGGGCTTTCAATTCCTGGGCCCTGGCGCTGACGGATAGGGTGGCGGAAGGCTTGAGACGGGCCACGCGATCGGCGATGTTCATGAAATCGCTCCTTTCCGGGAGGGGAGGAAGGCTTGCCTTATGCCCTCTATGGTGCCATTATCAGCTTCTCCCGGCCCTGTAAATCGCCGGAGGCAATGAATCGAGGGCAAAGGAGCGTCCCATGTCCTTTTCTCCCGCCGCCTGGGCCATCTGCGCGGCCCTGCTGATCGGCCTGTTCCCCGTTTCTTCCGTCCGGGCCGGGGACGCCGGATCCGCCCACCCCTCCGTCTGGAGGATCGGGAGCATGGAGGTCATCTCCCTTCAGGACAGGCCGGCGCAAATGCCTGCCTCTCTGTTCCCGGGGACGGATCCGGCCCTGATCAAGCGCTACATGCCGGACGGCGTCGCCCCGGCCACCATCTCCGCCTTCGCCGTGCGGCAGGAAGGGACGGTGATCCTGGTGGACGCGGGTTACGGCCTCGCTGGTCCCGGCGGTAGCCTCCTGATGAAGGCCATGCAGGAGGCGGGACTTACTCCGGAAAGGATCGATCTGGTCCTTCTGACGCACATGCACGGGGATCATATCGCCGGTCTGGTGGCGAAGGGCAGGCGGGTCTTCCCCCGGGCCAAGGTCCTGGTTTCCGCCCCGGAGGCGGCCTTCTGGCTTTCCGGCAGGCCCGGAAAGGGGCAGGTGACCAATTTCCGTCTGGCCGAAGAGGTCAGGGCCCTGTACGGCGAGGATTTTCTTCCTCCCTTTTCCTTCGGAACGCAGGTAGCTCCGGGGATCACGGCCCTGGACGCCTCGGGCCATACACCGGGGCACACAGTCTTTCTGCTGGAATCCCAGGGACAGAAACTCCTCATCGCAGGGGATCTGATCCATGCCGCCGCCTTGCAGTTTCCGGACCCCTCGGCCAGCCCGACCTATGATCTGGACCCTGTCAAGGCCGCAAAGACGCGGAGAAAATATCTGGCCATGGCCGCGGACGAAGGGATTCCCCTGGCGGGGATGCACCTTCCCCTGCCGGCGATGGGGCGGGTGCGGCATGACGCGGAGACGGGCTTTGCCTTTGCGCCCGGAACGGAGTAACCGCCCCGCCGGGGATTCTCCCGCGCGGGCGGGGGAATCAGGGGAAATCCCGGGGCGGAGCCCTCCGGGCGGGATCCTGCTGCCCTTTCCTCCGGGTTGCGTTCAGGGGACGCTCCAGCGCAGGGTCAAACGCTTCAGCCTGGATTTCTGGCTGCAAGGGACCCTGCGCCGCGCCCATACCAACAATTCCGGCGCCATGCTCGGGCTGACGCGCGAAGGATTGCCGCTGTGGCTGTCGCCCGCCTCCGGCCCCGGCAGGAAATCGGCCTATACCCTGGAGATGATCCGCCTGCCCGCCGGCCCGGAGGATTTCTGGGTGGGGGTGAACACCCTGACCCCCAACCGCCTGCTGAAGGCCGCCTTCGAGGCCCGCCTCCTGCCCTGGGCCGCCGGCTATACGGCCCTGCGGCCCGAAGCCGGGCGCGGCGGGAGCCGCCTGGATGCCCTGCTCACCGGCCCGGACCTGCCGCCCCTCTGGGTGGAATGCAAAAACGTGACCCTGGTGGAGGACGATACGGCCGCCTTTCCAGATGCCGTCAGCCTGCGCGGGCGAAAGCACCTTAAGGAGATGACGGCCATCGCCTCCTCGGGAGAGCGGGCGGCCTTTTTCTATTGCGTCCAGAGGCCCGACGGGCGTTGCTTCGGCCCGGCGGACTATGTTGACGCCGCCTACGCGGAGTTGTATTTCCAGGCATTGGAGGCCGGGGTGGAGGTCTATCCCCACCGGGCTCTTCTTTCCCCGCGGGGCATCGGCCTTGGGGCGCTGTTGCCCCTGGCCGGACCCCCCGAACCGTTTGCCTGACGCCCGCTTTTCCGCGGGGTCCGGGACCTGCGCATGACGGCATCGTTTACCTGCGGCTGGGTGGCGCTCATGGGACCGCCCAATGCCGGCAAATCCACCCTGCTCAATTCCTGCCTCGGGCAGAAGGTGGCCATTGTTTCGCCGCGCCCGCAAACGACGCGCAACCGGATTACCGGAATCCTGTCCGACAGGGACGCCCAGGTCATCTTCATGGACACCCCCGGCATGCACCAGACGCGGGGCAAGATGACCAGACTGATGGTCCAGACGGCCTGGCAGGCCATGGACGGGGCCGACGCCCTGGGGGTCGTTCTGGACGCGGACATGTACGCCAGACGGCCGGAGTTTCTGGACAAGGATATCTCCCTCCTGCGGGAACCCGTCGCGGAGGAGGAGCGGCCCGTCTTCGCGCTCGTCAACAAGACGGACCTTCTGGGGGACAAGAGCCGGCTGCTCCCCCTTCTGGAACGCCTGCACGGCGTCTGGCCCAGGGCGGAGCTTTTTCCCGTTTCCGCCCTGACCCGGGACGGCCTGCCCGCTTTCCTGGCGGCGCTCAAGGCCGCCCTGCCCGCGGGAGAGCCCCAGTTCCCCCAGGATCAGGTTTCCACCCTGCCCCTGCGTTTCCTAGCGGCGGAGCTTATCAGGGAAAAACTTTTCTGCGCCCTGCGTCAGGAACTGCCCTACCACACGGCCGTGGACATCGAAACCTGGGATGAAGACCCCGCCGGCGGGCAGGTGGCCATCCGGGCGGTTGTCTATGTGGGCCGCCCCAGCCACAAGGCCATGGTCATCGGCCGGGGGGGGCGGCTTCTCAAACAGGTGGGGCAGAGCGCGCGCAAAGAAATCATGGAGCTTCTGGATCGCAGGACGCGCCTGGACATCTGGGTCAAGGTGCGGGAAAACTGGGTGGAGGACGTTTCCTTCCTGCATTCCCTGGGTCTGGGACTGCGGGAGGAAGATGCCTGCCGCCGCTAGGGAAACGCCGATTTATGCCCTTTGAGGGGGCTTTGCCCCCGCGAACTCCCCCGGCGGGGGAAGGATTTGCGCCCCCGCGTCTTGTTTCTCCTGAAATTCGCGGGGGGGCGATGAGAGGAAAGCGCATGGAGGATCAGGCCCTGCGGGATCGCTTTGAGGCGGTCTGCGCCCGCATGAGGGACGCGGCCCGGCGTTCCGGCCGCGCGGAAGCGGAGGTCCGTCTGGTGGCGGTGTCCAAGACGCACGCGGCCGATGCCGTGGCCGATCTGGCCAGGCACTGGGCCGGGCGGGGAACCCGGCCGGCCTTTGGCGAAAACTATGCGCGGGAGGGGGCGGCCAAGCGGGCGCAGGTGGCGCGTCTGGTCCCCGGACTTGACCTGGAATGGCATTTCATCGGCCATATCCAGACCAACAAGGCCGGAGAAACAGCCGGACGCTACAACCTGATCCATTCCCTGGATTCCCTCAGGCTGGCCCGCGCCCTGCAGCGGGCTCTGGTGGCCGAAGGTCTGGCGGCCGGAGGTCTGGCGGCCGGAGGGCCGCCCCAGGCCGTGCTCATCCAGGTGAACACAGGCAGAGAGCCGCAAAAATCCGGGGTCTTGCCGGAGGAGCTGGAGCCTTTCCTGCTGGCCTTGGCAGAAGTGCGGGAACTGGAGATCCAGGGCCTGATGTGCCTGCCGCCGAATCCGGAGCAGGCGGAAAGCTCCCGCCCCCACTTCCGGCGGCTGCGGGAACTGCGCGAAAGCATGCGTTCCCGATCCGGGCTTGCCCTGCCCCACCTGTCCATGGGCATGTCCCATGACTTTGAGGCGGCGGTGGAGGAAGGGGCCACCCTGATCAGGGTGGGGACGGAGATTTTCGGTTCCAGGAACGGCCACCCGTCCTCAGACAAGTAGAGCAACGTACACCTTTTAAAGGGGATTTTCGATTACACAATTTTGGTTGTGCTGGTAGGCCATCGGCGTGATGTCTATAAATAACTATCATATTTTGCGAACAGGAGACTGTCATGTTCAAGATTTCGATAAGAGATGCGTTGTTGTTTCTCAATCTGGCTCTTTTGTTCCACGTTACTTGTATCACTTCCTATGCGGCTGAAGCGCCGGTTCTGGATATTACAGCCGTTTCCAGAGTAGGCGGCTTAGCTTACGTCTCCAATCTTGACGATATTAATTTTACTGATGTGGAAACAGGGAAAAGGCTTAAATATACGAAGCTCTATTTTGAGTATGACGGAATACGCTCACCCGTCACGGGCGTGGAATTTATCAGGGAAGGAAATGGCGTTGCGCGCTTTATCAGCGAAGCGCGAGTTGATGATAAAGTTGTCGGGCGTGCTAGGCGCGTTTATGGCAGAGTGCCAGGGGGAACAAAAAAAATTATATTTCGCTCAAAATACAAATTGGAAGGCGACGAACTTACAATAATTTAGAAAATTTGAAAATGGCCGGGGTACTTTGCTCTCAAGAGGCGCGACCCGGCTGGGACGCGCCGGGGCCGCGCGGGGCGCGGGCGATACCCGCCGCCAGAGGGGAATGATCATGGATGTGGCGACAATTATCGGGATGGTCGTCTCCTTCGGGCTGATTTCCGCGGCCATCATCCTGAACGGCGACCCCCTGCTTTTTTTTGACCTTCCCTCCGCCCTGATCGTGCTCGGCGGCACCTTAGGCGCCACGCTCACCCAGTATCCCCTCAGCAGCTTCATGCAGATCGGCGCCCTCATCCGCAAAACCCTTGTCAGCAGGACGCCGGAGACCGCCCTGATCATCGAGCAGTTTCTGGATTACGCCGGGCGGACGCGGCGCGAGGGCATCCTGTCTCTGGAGGGCATCGTCAACGCCATGAGCGATCCCTATCTGAAGAAGGCCATGCAGCTCACGGTGGACGGACTGGAGCCGGAAGCCATCCAGGACATTCTGGAGACGGAAATCCAGAATACCGAGGCGCGCCATGAAGTGGGCGTGGATCTCCTGCGGGCCATGGCCAGCTATTCCCCGGCCATCGGCATGATGGGGACCGTCATCGGCCTTGTGCAGATGCTGGAAAACATGAGCGACCCCAGCACCATCGGCAAATCCATGGCCCTCGCCCTGCTGACCACCTTTTACGGCACAATCCTGGCCAATCTGGTCTTCCTGCCCCTGATGGGCAAACTGAGACAGCGCTCACGGGAGGAAATCCTGCTGATGGAAATGCAGCGGGAAGGCGTTCTCGGCATCTCCCGGGGGGAAAACCCGCGCATCATCAGGGAAAAACTGAATTGCTTCCAGGCTCCCAAAGAACGCCGGCGGACGGGGCCATGAGCCGGCGGACGGGCGGCAGGAAACCCCCGGAGGGGCTCTGGCTGATGACCTTTACGGATCTGATGACCCTTCTGCTGACCCTTTTTGTCCTCCTCCTGAGCATGGCCGTCATTGACGAACGCGCCCGGCGCATCGTTCTCGGCGCGGTCTCGCAGGGGTTCGGCCTGAACGCCGATATTTACAATCCCCTCTCCCCCAAAGATACGGGAGCCCCTGTGGAGCCGGGCTCCATGGAGCTGCCCCAGAAGGATCTGGCGGCCCTGCGGGACAAAATTTTTGATGACGCGAGCCAGGATCTGGACTTTCAGGAAAACAAATATATCCAGATCCTGTCCATCAACGATCAGGTCCTTTTCCAGACAGGACAGACGACGCTCAGCCCCGCGGGGGTCGCCCTGCTGGACAAGCTGCTGCCCTATCTGCAGAATCTGGAGCACCCCCTGCTGGTGGCCGGGCATACCGCCCCCCGCCGCGATGAAGAGGGCGCCGTCTACCGGGTGGGCTTTGCGGATCAGGGGGCGGACAGCACCTGGATCCTTTCCTTCCGCCGGGCCTCGGCTGTCTACCGCCACCTGGTCTCGCGCGGCATCCCTCCGGAAACGCTGCTGCTGGAGGCTTTCGGCCAGTTCCATCCCCGCCATGCCAATACGACCCCGGAAGGAAGGCGGAAAAACCGGCGGGTGGATCTTGTTCTGGACAAGCGTAACCGCGAATGGATCCGCAAAATTCAGGCCCTGCGGGAAACGGGGAAGCTGCCCCGGCAGGCCCCCATTCACTACTACAAAGGCTTTCGCTTTGATTTGACCCTGCCGGGAAACGGTTCCCGGGAGAATCCATAGGGAAACGCCGTCAGCATTTTTACAGGAAAACGACGATGCGCCGGAGGGCAAAGCCCCGGCGGCACGGGCAGCGCCATGGCCAGAACCCCTTCCTCCATCTCCAGATTGCGCCCGCTCCGGGGCTCTCCGGCGCGGCGCGGGGAAGAGGCGGAGGGATCTCCCATCTGGCTGATCACCTTTTCCGATCTGGTCACCCTGCTGATCACCTTTTTCGTACTCCTGCTCAGCATGTCCAGCATGGACGCCACCACCCTCGCCCGCATCAGTTCCTTCGCCGGGGGCCCGGCCCGCATTTCCGCCAGCAGCGGCACGGGCCGCGTCCCGGAACGGATTGAAATCGTCACCGCCCTGATCAAGGACCCCCGCAACATCCTGAACAAGACGCGCCGGATCAAGGATCTCCTCTTTCCCAGGGATGTGCTGCCGCCGCAACTTTCCCGGGGCGAACTGGAGGAAAACCTGGATGTCCTGGCCCATCCCGAAGGAGTCGTCATCGTTTTGACGGAAGGACTGCTCTTCGCGCCGCAATCCGCCGCCCTTGACGCCAGGGGCGAAGCATTGATCGACCTGCTCACACCTGTTATTCTGGCGGTGAACGCGAACGCGAACATCAGCGGCTTTACGGATTCCAGCCCTGCCAGGGGCATGAGCAACGAGGATCTTTCCGCCCTGCGCGCTCTTGCTGTTCTGGAACGGTTCCTGCATGGGGGCATTGAGGCCAATCGCTTATCCATCAGCGGCTACGGCGGCGACAGGCCCATAGAGTCCAACGACACCCCGGAAGGGCGCCGGAAGAATCGCAGGGTGGAAGTCCTGTTGAAAACCGCTCCCCGGATGGGTAGTTACAGTAATTAGCGAATTCCTGACAATTTCAGGGTGAGGAGTTGGAGTCATGGCCAAAAAAGCATTGGAGGAGGGTCAGCCGCCGAAAAAGAAGAGCCGGCTCAAGTGGTTCCTGCTGATCCTTTTTTTCCTGATCCTGATGGGCGGGGGCGCTGCCGGGGCCTGGGTCTTTCTGCTGGGCGGCGACTTGCCGGACTTTCTGCAACGGGGAAGGGAACGTTTGGCTCCCTCCGCTCCAGCCGCTTCCAGCGCGCCCGCCGGGCCGGTGGGCAACAGCATCCCTCTGCCGGTGTTCGTTGTGAATCTGGCCGACCCCCTGGGACAGCGCTTCATCCAGCTTTCCCTGGAGGCGGAGGTGGCCAATGATCAGGTGGCGCAGGAGTTGCAGCGCAACATGGCCCGCATCCGGGACAGCCTGATCATGCTCCTTTCCAGCAAGTCCTATGCCGATGTCGCCACCACGGAAAGCAAGATTATGCTCAAAAGCGAAATCATCGACCGCCTGAACGGCATCCTCGGACCCGGAAAGGTGTACCAGGTGTTCATAACCGATATGAAGGTCCAGTAATTTTTCGGGAGAAGGGAACAGCCATGAGCGATGACCAGAACCAGGACGACATGGCCGCCGAATGGGAAGCGGCCCTTAAGGAAAGCGGCGATGCCGCCCCGTCCTCAAAGGAGCCGGCGGAGCGCAAGGAAATGAGCGAAGACGAGCGCCTTGCGGCGGAATGGGCCGCGTCTCTTGCCGCGGACGAGCAGGCGAACATCAAAAAGGAAAAGGAGCAGGCCACCCTGGCCGCTCAGGCCAAGGTGGCCGAATTCGCCGATCTCAACGATGAAGCCAAGGCCCCCCGTCCCGATTCCAACCGCCGGGAACTGGATTTCATTCTGGACATTCCCCTGGACGTTTCCGCGGAACTCGGACGCACCCGGCTACTGATCAACGAGCTGTTGCAACTCGGCCAGGGCTCGGTGGTGGAGCTGAACAAACTCGCCGGGGAACCCCTGGAAGTCTATGTCAACGGAAAACTGGTCGCCCGCGGGGAAGCCGTCGTCATCAACGAAAAATTCGGCATCCGCCTGACGGACATTATCAGCCCCATTGAACGCGTGAAACAACTGGGATAACGATGAACGCCACCCTGCCTCCCGCGGGCGCCGACGCCCCGGCGGCTTCCCTTCCCGATAGCGCCGTCTTCTCCTGGGGCGGCTATTTTGAAGCCCTGGCCTGGCTCTGCTTCGCCCTGGCCCTGTTCTGTCTCATCCTCTGGGTGATCAAGCGGCGCGGCGGGGTCCCTTTCTCCGGAGCCTCCTCCGGCGCGCGCATTGAAAGCCGCCTGGCCCTTGGACCCAAAAAATGGCTCCTGGCCGTCCATTTCCAGGGACGCCGCCTGCTTCTCGGCCTGACCGACCAGAACATCACCCTGCTCTGCGAACTCCCTCCGGAAGAGGCCGCCCCTTCCCGGACAAAGGATTCCCCAACCTTTGCCGAGGCCATGGACAAGGAAGCGGACAACCCTGGCGGACGGACCTGACGTGAAAGCGCGAAATGCCCCGGGGACGCCCCCCTTCCTCCGCCTCCCGCGGCCCGGCATCGCCCTTCTCCTCCTCCTTGCGCTCCTCCCGGATTCCGCCAGGGCGGCCCAGGAAATGGCCTTCCCCACCCTGCAACTGACCCTGGCCGGCGGGCAGACCCAGCCGGAACAGGTCGCCCTGGGGCTGGAGATCCTCCTGCTCCTCACCGTCCTTTCCCTGGCCCCGGCCTTTGTCCTGACCGTCACCTCCTTTACCCGGATCATCGTCGTCTTCCATTTTCTCCGCCAGGCCATCGGCGTACAGCAACTTCCCCCCAACCAGGTCCTGGTCAGTCTGGCCATTTTCATGACCGTGGCCATCATGATGCCGGTGGGCCGGCAAATCAACGCTGAGGCCCTGCAGCCCTATCTGGAGGAGCGCATCAGCCTCTCCGAGGCCGTGAGCCGCGCGGAACAACCCCTGCGCGCCTTCATGTCCAAGCATACGCGGGAGCGCGATCTCTCCATTTTCTACTCCATCACCCGCATGGAACGGCCCAATACCCGCGAGGATGTCCCCACCGTCATGCTGGCCGCCGCCTTTATCATCAGCGAACTCAAAACCGGCTTTACCATCGGCTTTCTCATTTACATCCCCTTTCTCATTCTGGATATGGTCGTCTCCAGCATCCTTCTGGCCATGGGCATGATGATGCTGCCGCCCATGATGGTTTCCATGCCTTTCAAGCTCCTTCTCTTTGTCATGGTTGACGGCTGGACGTTGCTTGTCGGCTCCCTTGTCAACAGTTTCCTCATCTGAGCGCAACAGGAGATTCCATGTTTCACTCCACAGCCAGCTCCATCCGCCGACTGACTCCATCCGGCGGATACGAAGCCGGGTGGATTGCCCTCTCCCTGAAGGGAGAGGTTTCAAACCATAAAGGAAATTTTGATGAGCCCGGAATTCGTGATCGGTTTTGCCCGGCAATCCATCGAACTGGCCCTGACCATCTCCCTGCCCATGCTCGGCGTGGGCCTAGGCGTGGGCCTTATCGTCAGCGTCTTTCAAGCCGCCACCCAAATCCAGGACGCCACCCTGTCCTTCGTTCCCAAGATCGTCTGCATGTTCCTGGCCCTGCTGTTCGCCTTCCCCTGGATCCTGGATAAAATTCTCTCCTTCACCCGCGATGTGCTCCTCAACTTTCCCCAGTACATCCGCCTGAGCGGCTGATTCGCATTCCACATCAAAACGGCTGGAACTCGCAATCAAAGTCCGACGTGGCCCGCGGACCGCGCAGCAGCGCCCTGACCCCGCGCTGGTCGGCATAATCCACCAGAAGGCCGTGAGCGGATGCGATCAATCAGATCAGAGGTCTGCTCGGAGAATACGGCATCGTCACGCGGCAAGGAGCCGGTCATATCCGAAAGTTTTTGCCGACTGCCATCCAAGATAAAATCAATGACCTCTCCGGCCTCATGCGCCGTAACCTGAACTCTCTTTATGACTCTTTGTGTTTCTTTGATCATCAGATAGCCGAACAGGAAAAAATTCTGAAAACCCTTGCCAAGGAAAATGAGGCTTGCAAACTGTTGATGCAAATTCCCGGCATTGGCTTCATAATGGCAACAGTTTTGCTTTCCGTAGCCGGAGTAGCCTCAAACTTCAAAAACGGCAGAGAATTCGCCGCGTTCCTTGGTTTGGTGCCGCGACAGAATTCCACAGGCGGTAGAACGAAACTGTTCGGAATTTCCAAACGCGGCGACAAGTATATACGAACTCTTTTGATACATGGCGCACGAGCCGCCCTGCGTTCCGCCGTGGCCGGGCAAGCTTCAGAGAGAAAACACCACTAATGGCTGTTGGCTTTGGTCACC
>JAISNZ010000156.1 GCA_031275955.1 Desulfovibrio sp.
CCCTGCACCCCCAGTTAAGTATTTCAATGGAATACTAAACGAGGGGGTTCGGGGCGGAGCCCCGATAAATCCGCATTTCCCTAGAGATTACCGTTGAAAACGTGTACTTCGCTCTGCAAGGATTTGCCTGTAAATCCTTGCCGCGAAACAGGAGCAGGCCGGCTGGACGCAAGCGGACTGTTTCAAGCGTAAATGCCATAGAGCGATGGGGCGGCCCTTTGCTTCGGATGAACCTGTATAGGAACAAAGGAATCGGTATGGAAAGCAAACCGGCATTATCAGTGGGAACGCTCCTCTGGATTGGCTTTGCCATCTTTTCCATGCATTTCGGCGCGTCCTGCATGCTTTGGCCCACAACCTGGGGCAGGGATTCCGGCTCCATGTTTCTGCTCGCCTTCCTCGGCTTTTTCCTTTCCGGCCTTATCCTGCCCTGGCTGGGCTACCTGGCGGTGAGCAAGGGAGGCGGCCCCCTGTATGTCCTCTCCTCCCAGGTGGGGCCGAATTTCGTCCGCTTTTTCGGGCATGTGACCATCATGGTCACCGGACCCTTGTTCGTCATCCCGCGGATGAGCGCCGCCTCCTGGGACGCCGTCAGCCGGGTGACCGCCCTGGACCTGAACGAGTACGCCTTTGCCATGTCGGTGCTCTTTCAGGCCCTCTATTACGGCATCGTCTACTGGTTCATCTACAAGGAAGCCCAGATCGTGGACAAGCTCAGCAAGATCCTCGTCCCCGCCCTGGTGCTGATAGAAATCGCCGTGATCGGCAAGGCCCTGATCGAGCCCATAGGGCCGGTGGCCGCGCCCAACTACACCCGTTCTCCCCTGAGCTACGGTTTTGTCAACGGCTACCAGACCATGGACCTGACCTGCGCCCTGATGTTCGCGGGCATCATCATCCATGATCTGAAGGTCCGCCTGGGAGCGGCCTCCCGGCGCATCAATTTCTATCTGGTCATTGTCGGGGCCATCGGTTTTGCCGTCATGGGCTGCATCCAGCTCGGCGAAATGTACAGGGGCCACACCGCCAGCACCCTCCTGCCGGATCTCAACTACGCCAAGCTTTCCGCCACCATCGTGCTGGAGCAGTACGGCAATGTGGGAGGCGTTATCTTTAACGTCGCCCTGGCCTTCGCGGCCATGACCACGGCCATCGGCCTTTCCGCCGGCTGCGGGGCATACGCGGAAAACGCCACCCAGGGCGCCTTCCCCTACAAAAAAGCCTGCCTGGCCACCCTGGCCCTGTCCGCCCTTGTCAGCGTCGCCGGCCTGGGAACCATTGTCGTCTGGGCGACCCCCATGCTGAACTTTGTCTATCCCCCGGCCATTGCCCTGACCTTGTGCACCGCCTTCCTGACCAGGTACACCGGGGGCCGCCGCGGGGCCTGTTACGCCACCCTGCTCTGGGGGGGCTTCGACGCCCTGGACGGGTACCTGAAACTTGTGGGCGTGGAGAACGGCTTTTCCCCCATCCATCTGGTCCCCGGACAGGCGGACGGTTTGGGCTTTGTCTGGCTGATGGTCATCGGCTGGATCATCGGGCATCTGATCTGGAAGCAGGAAGCCGTGAAGAGCGGTCCCCTGCAGGACTGAGCCCTGAGTATTGATTGGTATTGCGCGGGGAACAGGTTCCCGCGCAGGAGCACATCTCAACAGATATGGAGGTTTTTCATGAGAGTTGCGACAATTCGAATTAGAATGGGCGCCGCCGACGCTCACTACGCCGGCAATCTGGTCAACGGCTCCCGTCAGCTCGATCTTTACGGCGACGTGGCCACCGAGCTGGCGATCCTGAGCGACGGCGACGAAGGGCTGTTCCGGACCTACGAGCATGTGGACTTTTTGGCCCCGGTTTACGCCGGAGACTTCATTGAGGCCCGCGGCTGGTACATCAAGGTGGGGAACACCTCCCGCACGATGCAGTTTGAAAGCTGGAAATTCATCACCCTGGCCAAGGACGGCGAAGACTCCGCCGCCGACTTCCTGCCCGAACCCATCCTGGTCTGCAAGGCCATCGGCATCACGGTGGTGCCCAAACACTGCCACCGCAAGATCTTCGTGCCTCACGCGGAAATGGTGGCCAAATAGCTTCCGGCCTCCCCTGAGTTCATCTCCCCTCCTCCGGGAGGGGAGATTTTTTCCCCGCAAGGATCCGCCATGGAGACACCCGTTATCGATTTTCACATCCACCTGGTCCGCTACGAGCCGCCTTCCGCCTCCCTCATGGAACTGATGGACCGTTCCTTTCCCACCCGGGCGGACTACGAGGCCTTTGAGGCCGCCTATTCCGATCCCGAGGCCTTTGTCCGCCTGATGACGGACAGCGGCCTGGACTACGGCGTCATTCTGGCGGAAGATGCCCCCCTGACCACGGGGCGCGCCCCCAATGAGCTGGTGGCCGAATTTTGCGCCGGCCGCGAACAGCTGATTCCCTTTTGCACGGTCAATCCCCACCTGGACCCGGAGCCGCTGAAAACCCTGAAGACATACTGCGGCGAGCGGGGATTCAAGGGTCTGAAACTGTATCCCACCTACAACCACTTCTATCCCAACGAAGCCAAAATGTACCCCCTCTACGGGCTGGCCCAGGAAATGGGCGTCCCCGTTCTTTTCCACACCGGGTCCTCCGTTTTTCGCCATGCCCGCATCAAATACGGCAATCCCATCTTTTTCGACGATGTGGCCCAGGACTTCCCCAGGCTGAACATTGTCCTGGCCCACGGGGGCCGGGGCGCCTGGTATGACGAAGCCATGACCATGGTCCGCCTGCACAGGAACGTCAGCATTGACGTAACCGGCCTGCCTGTCCGGAAACTTCCCCAATACTTTCCGGACATCGACAGGTTCTCCGATTCCTTTCTCTTCGGCACGGACTGGCCCCAGGTGGTGATCAAGGACAGCATCGCCAAATTTTCCCGGATCGGCCTTTCCCCGGAGTCTCGGGAAAAAATTCTGGGCGGCAACGCCGCCCGGCTGCTGGGCCTGATTTAGGCGGTCTTTCCTGGGGAGACGCTGACCTGTTCCAGGTTTTGCCTCCTCAAACTTGATCCGCGGCCCGGAATATGGCACCATGCCCCTGGCCGTAAGAGGCGCTCCTCACGGCAGGCACAGCCCGAGGATATCGCGCCGAGGATATCGCGCGGCCTGCCGCGCATTTGCCGTAGCTGCCGGCTCACCGCGGGGGCGCGGTTTTGAGCTGAAATCCGAATGACTGGGCCGGGTGGCGAAAGGGTATACGCACCGCACTCAAAATGCGACGTCCGCAGGACATGAGAGTTCGAATCTCTCCCCGGCTACCAGAGTATTCTTCCAGAAAGTCCCGCAAAGCCTGAAAAGCCTTGCGGGACTTCGATTTTGAGGTTCCGCGCCAATTAGCGCTATGACCTTGCTTGCCGGGCTTCGCCGCCTTGGCCGCCGCTAGCGGCTGAACCCGCATTCGGCTTTGGGGGGGTGGACGGAAATGAAAGTGACCCTGCCTATAGGGCACCGGGAAGTTTTGGCGGTATGTCAGACGGTCATTGATTTGGTATTCAGCCTTGTCCTCAGCAAAAAATATGCCTGCGGCGGGCGCAAATTTTTGTTGTTCCCCGGGAAAATTCGTGGCAGAACCCTCACAGGCGGCGGATTCCGGAGCTACAGCCGGCGTCCGTCGCGGGGAGTCCTTGCGCCTGCGGGCAAGGCTCCGAAATCTCTTCCCGCGCCCGACGCGTTTCCTCATGGAATACCGCATTGGAAACACTCCCCATCCTTGAACTGCGCGGCGTCAGTAAAAATTTCGGCACAACCCTGGCCCTTCACAACATTCACCTGGAAATCGCCAACGGCGAATTTTTTACCCTTCTCGGCCCTTCCGGCTGCGGCAAAACCACCATCCTGCGCATCTTTTCCGGTTTTGAGCGTCCCACCAAAGGCGAGGTCTTCCTCAACGGCATCGAGATTTCCGGCACCCCGCCGGAACAGCGGCAGGTCAATACGGTTTTCCAGAATTACGCCCTGTTCCCGCACATGACCGTGCGGGACAATGTGGCCTTTGGCCTGCGCATGCAAAAGCGCCCCAAGGAGGAAATCGCCCTGCGCGTGGCCGAAGTCCTGCGCCGCGTCCATCTGGCCAGTTACGTGGACCGGATGCCCCACCAGCTTTCCGGAGGACAGCAGCAGCGGGTGGCCGTTGCCCGGGCCATCATCAACAACCCCTTGGTCTTGCTCCTGGATGAGCCCTTCAGCGCCCTGGATTTCAAGCTCCGCAAACAGATGCAGTTTGAGATCAAACACTTGCAGCGACAACTGGGCATCACCTTTGTCTTTGTCACCCATGATCAGGAAGAAGCCTTTGCCATGTCCGACCGGGTGGTCGTCATGCAGGAGGGAACCATCGCCCAGGTGGGCAGCCCGCAGGAAATTTACGAGGAGCCGGAAAGCCTTTTCGTGGCCCGCTTTGTGGGGGAGATCAACGTCCTGGAAGGCCGCATCCTCGCCGCCCGGGGCAACGGCGTGTACGATGCCGACGTGGAGGGCATGCCCTTTATCCTGCATTCCCGGCGTGAGTTCGAGGAGGAGGAGGCCGTCAAGGTCCTGCTCCGTCCGGAAGACCTCAAGGTCTACCTGGAGCAGGAAAAGGCCCTGCCGCCGCCCTTCTTCCTGGGAACAATCAACGAGACGGTCTACAAGGGCGCCACGGTGGACATCCTGCTCACATTGGACAACGGCAAAAAACTCCAGGCCGCCGAATTTTTCAACGAGGACGACGGCGACATCACCTATCGTCCCGGAGACCGGGTGGCCGTCACCTGGGTAGAGGGCTGGGAAGTTGTTCTGAACGAGGAAGGGGAATAAGGTGGCGACAAATCATTCCTCCCGGGACTCCCTGTTCCGCACCTTCAGCATCGCCGGCTCCTGGCTCTGGCTGGGGCTTTTCGCCCTTCTGCCCACTGTGGTTCTGCTCCTGGTCGCCTTTCTGGATCGGGGCGAGGTGGGATTTTTCATCCCCTCCCTGACCCTGGACAATTTCCGGGAGCTTTTCGGACCCGTCTTTCTCTCCGTCCTCGGGGACTCCCTCCGTCTGGCCCTGCTCAGCACCCTGGTCTGTCTCCTGGTGGCCTACCCCTTCGCCTATGCCCTGGCCAAGGCCAACCCCCGCCGGAGGCCCTGGCTGCTTCTGCTGGTGATCATCCCCTTCTGGACCAATTCGCTCATCCGCACCTACGCCCTGATCCTGATGATCGGAGCCCAGGGCATGGTCAACAAGCTGGGTCTGGCCCTCGGCCTGATCGACGTTCCCCTGGAGATTCTGTACACGGATTTCGCCGTGTTCGCGGGCATGACCTACACCTTCCTGCCCTTCATGATTCTGCCCCTGTACGCATCCATGGAAAAGCTGGACCCCAGCCTGGCCGACGCCGCCAAGGACCTGGGCGCCGGCGCCCTGCGCACCTTCTGGCACATCACCCTGCCCCTGACCCTGCCCGGGGTCGTGGCCGGCTGCATCCTGGTTTTCCTGCCTTCCCTGGGCTGCTTCTATATTCCGGAAATTCTGGGCGGGGCCACCAACATGCTCCTTGGCACCTTCATCAAAAACCAGTTCCTGGTGGCGAAAAACTGGCCCCTGGGAGCGGCCTCCAGTTCCGTGCTCACTCTTTTCCTGGTCCTTCTGGCTGTTCTCTATCGATTTACCAGCCGGCGCGTGGCCGCCAACATGCCCCTGCGCGCCTCCCGGAACGAGGAATAAGCATGACCGGCTGCCTCAAACGCCTGTATGTCTGGCTGGTTTACGGCTTCTTTTATCTCCCCCTGCTGGTCATGTTCCTCTATTCCTTCAACACCAACAAGTATACGACCGCCTGGGGCGGCTTTTCCCTCAAGTGGTATGCCTCCCTCCTGCACAACACCGCCATTCTGGACGCCGCCCTCAATTCCCTCCTGGTGGCCACCTGCGCCGCCTCTCTGGCAACCCTGCTGGGAGCCCTCGCCGCCGTCTGCCTCAAACGCTACCGCTTTCCCGGACACCGGGCACTGGCCATCGGCATCCTCCTGCTCACCGTTTCCCCGGACATCGTCATGGGCATTTCCTTCCTTATTCTTTTCATCGCCTGCTCCATCCAGCTCGGCTTTTTCACCCTGCTCATCTCCCATACCGCCCTCTGCGCCCCCTTTGTGGCCGTTACCGCCCTGGCCCGCCTGGCGGAATTCGACGAGCGGCTCATTGAGGCGGCCCGCGACCTCGGCGCCTCCGAAGCCGGCGCCCTGCTGCACATCCTTCTCCCCCTCACCGCCCCGGCCGTGGCCGCGGGCTGGCTTCTAAGCTTCACCCTGTCCATGGACGACGTCCTCATCAGCACCTTTGTCACCGGGCCTTCCTTTGAAGTCCTGCCCGTGCGCATCTATTCCATGGTCAAACTGGGCGTGAAACCCGACGTCAACGCCCTCTCGGCCATCATGTTTCTTCTGACCCTGAGTCTGGTTCTGCTGGCCAGGGTCGTTAGCCAACTAAGGAGGAAAACCGCATGACCGCCTTTCGTCCCGTTCTCTTCGCCCTGGCCCTGCTGCTCTTCTGCGGCTCGCCCCTTCCTGTCCTGGCGGCTTCGCCGGAGACGAAGGAGGTTGTGGTCTACAACTGGTCGGAATACATCCCCCAGGATGTCCTGGACGACTTCACCAAGGAAACAGGCATCAAGGTCGTCTACTCCACCTTTGAATCCAACGAGGCCATGTACGCCAAGGTGAAGCTCCTGCGCGGCAGGGACTACGATGTGGTTGTCCCCTCCACCTATTTCGTGGAGCTGCTGCGCGAAGAAAAGCTCATCCAGCCCCTGGACCTGTCCAGAATCAGCAATTTCAGCAATCTGGATCCCTCCCTCCTCAATCAGGACTATGATCCCGGAAATGCCTACAGCATTCCCTATATGTGCGGCATCATGGGACTCGCGTACAATACCAAATATATCAAACCCGGCACGCTCACCTCCTGGAAGGACCTGCTTAACCCGGAACTGAAGGGGAAAATCATCCTCACCGACGATTTGCGCGACGCCTTCGGCCTGGCCCTGCTCGCCCAGGGCCATTCCGTCAACTCCGTCGATCCGGCGGAAATCAGGCAGGCTTCCGAATTTCTGACCCGGCTGAAGGCCTCCGTGCGCGTTTTTGACGTCACCGCCATCAAGCAGGCCCTGATCAGCGAGGAGGTCTGGACAGGCCCCATCTGGAACGGCGACTACCTTGTGGCCCGGGAGGAAAACCCGGATCTCGCCTTTCTCTTTCCCAAGGAAGGCGGCATTCCCTGGGTGGACAGCTTTGTCCTGACCTCCGGCGCCGCCAATGTGGAGAACGCCTACGCCTTCATCAACTATATGCTCCGCCCCGAGGTGGCCCTGCGCTGCATGGAGGAGTTCAAATACACCTCCCCCAATCTCGCCGCCGTCAACCTCCTGCCTCCGGATCTGCGGCAAAACCCCATTTTGCTCCCGGGACCTGAAGAGAGAACACAGGCCGAATACATCGGCAGCATCGGCAAGGCCCTGGACGTGTACGAAAAGTACTGGGAGCAGATCAAGACCCTGCGCTAAGGCGCTTTCATTCCGGCGGGAAAACAGGCGGATCATGGCCACGAAGACAGGGGAAGAAAAGCGGGCTTTGCCGGGGGCGGAACTTTTCGCCGACGCGGCCTTGTGCGCATCGCTCCTCGCCCGTCTGGAGGCGGAACTGGACCGGCCGCTGCGCTTTATGGAGGTCTGCGGCACGCATACCGTGTCCCTCTTCCGCAGCGGCCTGCATTCCCTGCTCCCCGCGGGCGTCGTCCACCTCTCCGGGCCGGGGTGTCCGGTCTGCGTCACCCATGACCGGGAAATCGCCGCCTGCCTGACCCTGGCGGGCAAAGAGGGCGTGACGGTGGCGACCTTCGGCGACCTTCTGCGCGTGCCGGGGCCGGGGGGCGGAAGCCTGAAGGAGGCCAAGGCCGCCGGAGCGGAGGTGGAGGTGGTCTACTCTCCCCTGGACAGCCTGGATCTGGCCCGGAAACGTCCGGAGCGCACCGTTGTCTTTCTGGGCGCGGGCTTTGAAACCACCGCCCCCGCCGTGGCCGCCGCCGTGCTGCTGGCGAAAAAATCCGGCCTGGGCAATTTCGCCGTGCTTTCCCTGCACAAGCTGGTGCCGCCCGCCCTTGAGGCCCTTCTGGCCGAAGAGGGCGCCCCCGGCCTGGACGCCTTGCTCCTGCCGGGCCACGTGTCCACCATCCTCGGCCTCGCCCCCTACCGCTTCCTGGCGGAGCGGCACAAGATCCCCGGCGTGGTGGGGGGGTTTGAGCCGGCGGACATCCTGCACTCCCTGCTGCTCATGCTGGACATGCGCAGAACCGGCCTTGCGGAAATCCGCAACCAGTATACGCGGGCCGTGCCGGAGGAAGGCAATCCCAGGGCCAGGGAGATCCTTTTTTCCGTGTTTGAGCCGGCGGACGCCCTGTGGCGCGGCTTGGAGAGCATTCCGGCCTCCGGCCTGATCATGCGCCGGGAATACGGCGACTTTGACGCCTGGCGGCGCTTTTCCCTGGTTCTGCCGGAAAGTCCGCCTGTCCGGGGCTGCCGGTGCGGCGACGTGCTCCGGGGCCGGATAGCCCCCGCCGCCTGCCCTCTTTTCGCCGCGGCCTGCACCCCGGCCAGCCCGGTGGGACCCTGCATGGTCTCCACGGAAGGGAGCTGCGCCGCCCATTTCCTCTACCGGGAAGGGAGGGAGGAGAGATGACAACCCCGCTGGTTCTTCTGGATCACGGCAGCGGCGGCCGGGCCTCCCACCGGCTCATCCGGGAGGTGTTCGCGCGGCATCTGGGCAACCCTCTCCTTATGACCATGGACGACGCGGCCCGTCTGGAACTCTCCGGACCCCTGGCCATGAGTACGGACAGCTATACGGTGGACCCGCCGGAGTTTCCCGGCGGAGACATCGGGAGTCTGGCGGTCTATGGGACGGTGAATGACGTGGCCATGCTCGGGGCCAGGCCGCGCTACCTGAGTTGCGCCTTCATTCTGGAGGAGGGCCTGCCCCTGGATCTTCTGGAGCGGCTGGTCCGATCCATGGCCGAAGCGGCGCAAAAGGCGGATGTCCTGGTGGTCACGGGAGACACCAAGGTGGTCCCCCGCGGGGCGGCGGATAAACTGTTCATCACCACCACGGGCCTCGGGGAGATTCTGGCCGACCCCGCCCCCTCGGGCAGCCGGGCGGAACCCGGAGACGCCATTCTTCTCTCCGGAACCGTTGGCGACCACGGCCTGACCATCCTCGCCCAACGGGGGGGGCTGGCCCTGGGCGCCTCCCTTGCCAGCGATTCCGCTCCGCTGCAGGAGATGGCCGCCTCCCTGATCAGGGAAGGAACGGTCCACGTTTTGCGCGACCCCACGCGGGGCGGACTGGCCACCACCCTGAACGAGATTGCCGGGCAATCGGGCGTGGTCTGCGAAATCCGGGAAACCGCCGTGCCGGTCCGGCCCGAGGTGGCTTCGGGCTGCGCCGTTCTGGGGCTGGACCCCCTGTATCTGGCCAACGAGGGCAAGCTGGTCTGCATGCTGCCCGAATCCGGGGCGGAAAAAGCCCTGGCCGCCATGCGCGCCTCCCCCTATGGCGGCGACGCCGCCGTCATCGGCCGGGTCCTGGCCGGCGGCAAGACGGCCAGGCCCGGCCAGGTGATCCTGAT
>JAISNZ010000170.1 GCA_031275955.1 Desulfovibrio sp.
CCTTTCGCCCCCCCCGGCACAGCCGACAAATCTCCTCAATTTCCCTGCGGTCGCACGGGCGGCCGCAGGCTGGCCTTGATTCAACACTTCCTGTATGTTACCAAGGAGCAGGCATGAAAGTTTATTACGAGAAAGATGCGGATCTTGGCGTCCTGAAGGGCAAGGTCATCGCCATTGTCGGCTATGGCAGCCAGGGGCACGCCCATGCCCAGAACCTGCGCGATGCCGGCCTTGAGGTCATTGTGGCCCAACGCCCGGGCAGCGCCAATTTTGAGCTGGCCAGGGAACACGGTTTCGCCCCCATGCCGGTCGCGGACGCGTCCGCCAAGGCGGATCTGATTATGATCCTGCTGCCGGATCAGCATCAGGCGGCCGTGTACGAAAAGGATATCCGCCCGCATCTGACGGCTGGCAAGACCCTGCTTTTCGCCCATGGGTTCAACATTCATTTCGGCCAGATTGAGCCGCCCCGTGACGTGGATGTGTTGCTCATCGCCCCCAAGGGACCGGGACATCTGGTGCGCCGCACCTACCTGGAGGGCATCGGCGTGCCCTGTCTGGTCGCCGTGCATCAGGACCACTCCGGCGCGGCCCTGGCAAAGGGGCTGGCCTACGCCCGAGGGATTGGCGGCACCCGCACAGGGGTCATTGAGACCACATTTCGCGAAGAAACCGAGACGGATCTTTTCGGTGAGCAGGCGGTTCTCTGCGGCGGTCTTTCCGCCCTCATCCAGGCCGGCTTCGAGACCCTGGTGGAAGCCGGGTACGCCCCGGAGATGGCCTACTTTGAATGCCTGCACGAGGTCAAACTCATCGTGGACCTCATCTATGAGGGCGGCCTTGCCAGGATGCGCTATTCCATCAGCGATACCGCCGAATACGGGGACTACACCGTGGGGCCGCGCATTGTCACCCAGGAGACGAAAAAGGCCATGCGGGATGTCCTGAGGGAGATCCAGACCGGCGTTTTCGCCCGGAACTTTATTTTGGAGAACAAGGCGGGCATGGCCAGTTTCAAAACCATGCGCCGTCTTCAGGCCGATCATCCAGTGGAGCGGGTGGGCAAGGAACTGCGCAAGATGATGCCCTGGCTGGAGAAAAGGTAAGCGGCGCTTCTTCCCTTCCGGCCTGGGCCGGAAGGGAAGCTGTCTTCAGCCCCAGCGGTATTGGACGCCGAAGGAAGGGCGGGGGTGGTTCCATTCCATGGCGCCGGGCTTGTGGGCCGTGGCCACGCGGCAGGTGCCGCATTCCAGGCAGCCGGCGAACTCAAAGGCCAGAGTGCCTTTTTCGTCCAGGGTATAGAGCCCCGCGGGACAGACCACAGTCAGGGCCTTGATGGTTTCGGCGTCCATCTTTTCCGGATGGATGACAATGTGGGGGTTGCCTTCGTCCACGACAAACTTGTTGAGGGAGAGTTTTTGCGCTACATTCATCAGAGTGCCCTCGATCCCTTGAGGCCGTCCATGAGCAGGCCAAAGGGTCCTGCTTTGAAGATTTTGGGAAGCGTTTTCCGGATGATCAGCCGGGACGGTCCGGAAACGGTAAAGATGTCGGCGAGGACATTGGCCGCCAGTTCCGGGTAGGCCTTGTACAGCCGTTTGGTATGCTCGATGAAGGCGGGGGCGTGTTTGTGCGTCTTCATGTCCTTCAGGACGTAGCTCTTTTCCAGGCGGCTGACGTAACCGGAAAGAACGGCATTGGAGAAGTCGTTTTTCTCCCTGGCCTCAATCACGGTTTCCGCGGCCAACTGGCCCGAGGCGATGGCATAATCCATGCCGCGGACAGTATAGGCCAGGTTCAGACAGAAGCCGGCCGCATCGCCCAGAAGGAGCACGTTGTCGCGGCTCAGGGTGGGGATCATGCGCAAACCTCCTTCCGGCACCAGATGGGCGGCGTATTCCACCACCGTGCCCCCGGCCAGGAGGGGTTTGACGGGCGCGCTTTCCCGGAAGGCTTCCATCAGATCGGGCAGTCTGAGGCTGGAGGTTGTCAGGCCCCCCACGGTCATGACCAGGCCGATGCTGACGGTGTCCTTGTTCGTGTACAGGAAACCGCCGCCGACCAGGGCGTTGGACGGGGTGCCCGCGAAGAGGTGGGCAACGCCTTCGCCGTCGTTGAGGCCGAAGCGCTCGTTGATCGCCCCCTTGGGCAGTTCCACGATTTCCTTGCAGCCCACGGCCACCTGATGGGGAGAAAGTTCCTCCTTCATTCCGGCCTTTTGTCCGAGCAGGCTGTTGACTCCGTCGGCCAGGAGAACGACGTCACTGGTCAGTTCATCCTCCCCGGCGCGGATGCCGATAATTTTGTCGCCGTCCCGGAGCAGGTCGTCGGCTACCGCCGGGCAGACCACATCGCAGCCGGCTTCTTCCGCCTTGGCAGCGAGCCAGGGGTCGAAGTTGGCCCGCATCACGGAGTACGAGGCGCTGGCCGGGTTTTTGAGGCGGTCGGAAGCGAACTCCACCGTGAAACAGCTTTCAGCGGTCATCATGGAGATGCGTTCTTTCACGATTTTGCGCTCCACCGGGGCGGAATCGGCAAAACCGGGGAAGATCTTCTCCAGACTGTGACTGTACAGGCGCCCGCCGGTGACGTTTTTGGAGCCCACGGCCTCGCCGCGTTCAATGACAAGAACGCTGAGTCCAGCTTTGGCCATACAGTATGCGGCGGTACTCCCGGAAAGGCCCGCGCCTACAACAATGGCATCATAATCAGCCATAATTTTTCTCCTTTTACCGATTTCCGCAGAAAACGGTAATCCTCGGCCGCAGGGCCGATGCGCCGTAGCGATGCATGAGTCAGCCGGAGAACAGGATTTCGGCTGACGTTCCTGGGAAAAAAATCGTCTTTTTTCCCTCATATCTCAGTACGAAGGCTGTCTTCTCCCGCGGCGCCGCATTCCGGAAAGGGGGATGAGATCTGACTGGCCGCGGGAGAAGACAGGAGCCTATCCGTTAATCGCCTTCAGCAGGGCGGGAATCACTTCCTTCCAGTCTCCGACGATATAGTAGTCGGAATTTTGGTGAAAGAGGGCTTCCGGGTCCTTGTTGACGGCGACAATGGTCTTGGCGTCGCGCACTCCGTAAAGATGCTGGGCCTGACCGGAAATGCCTATGGCCAGATACAGCTGGGGTTTGATCTGCTGTCCGGAAATGCCCACATAGCATTCTTCCGGCATCCACTTGAAGAATTCGGCAATGGGACGGGAACAGGCGACTTCCGCGCCAATGGCCCTGGCCAGGGTCCGGGCATGTTCAATGTCCGCCTGATCGGCAAAGCCGCGCCCGACGCTGACGATTTTGGCTGCCTCGCCGATGTTGACGCTCTGGCTCTCTTTGGGCTTGCGGGCGGTTACGGCGGGGGTGTTACCGGCGAGGGGCAGGGTATCCACAGGACCGCTTCTGGAGGCGTCGGCGGAAGCGGGCTCATAATCTTTGGCCCCCATGGTGACCAGGACGGTTTCCGCTGTGGCGCTGGCGTTTTTTGCCGCAAGGCCGCCAAAGACCATGGTGTTCCCGCTCACGCAATCCCCGGAGACGGAGATGCCTTTTCCTTCCGAGAAGCAGGGGGCGTCAAGCAGGGCGGCCAGTTGGGCGGCCACGTCACGGCAACGGCGGCTGGCGCTCAGAAGGATGAGGGCTGGTTTGTCGGCTTTGGCTTTTTCCGCCAGGGCGGGGACATATCCTTCCCAGATGGCGTTCGCGGGCAGAGGCAGGAAGAAGGCGGAGGAAGCCCCGTGGGCGATGGCGCCTTTGGCCTCGCTTTCCCCGCCATTGACAAAGGCCACGATTTTCGCCTCTTTGTTGATGGTCTGAGCGCCGGCGATCAGGACGGCGGCCCAGGGAAGATTTTCGGCAATTACCCAGATATCACGCATGGAATACTCCTTGTATTCAGAAAGTGGTGCGGCTCTGCATCCGGGAAGGACGGGCCGGATGCGGGGTTACAGGATTCCGTCCGTGGACAGTTGTTTGATCAGCGCCTTGGCGGCGTCGTCAATGCTGGTGCCTTCGGGGTTCAGGCGCACAACCTTGCGTTTGGATTCGGGCGCCAGGACGCTGTTGATCGTGAACAGAGGCTTCACGGCGTCGGCGGAGAGGCCGATGCCCGCAAGGGTCAGGGCGTTGGCGGGTTTTTTCTTGGCCCCGAGAATGTCCTTCACGCTGGGGATGGGCGCGTCCTTGACCTCCGGAACCGTGGAAATGACAACCGGAGGCTTGACGGAGACCACTTCCGTGCCGTCGGCCATCTTGCGGTCCAGAGTCAGGCTGTCGCCGGCGACGGAAATGGCGGCAACGCCGGAGACGGAGGGATACCCCAGCAGGGCGGCCAGACGGGGGCCGGTCTGCTGCGCGAATTCATCGCTGGAAGCCTCCGAGCAGAGGATGACGTCCACATCCCCGATGTTTTTGATCATGGCCGCCAGAACCTTGGAGGTCGTGCTGGAGTCGGCGGAGGCCATGACGGCGTCATCCAGATAGTAGACGGCATCCGGACCACGGGACAGGGCATCTTTGCTGGAGCCTTCCGTGACGGTTCCGCAGGTCACGCCGACAACTGCGGAGGCGCCTGCCTGGGCCTTCAGGGCGACGCCGGCGGCCAGAGTATTGCGATCGTATTCGCTGACCTGGGGTTTGCTCTTTTCCAGATCCAATTCGCGGGATTTTTCGTTCACGCGGATATCGGTATCGGAAAGAACCCATTTGTAACACACGGCAATCTTTTTCATGAATTCCTCACACGAAAGGTAAAGGATGATTCGAAAACGGGCGGTTAACCCGCGCCACGAACAAAAAAATTATTTTCCCGCCGGGAACGGCGCTGCGCTCAGACATTGAAGAGAAGGAGACCCTCGCCTTCAACGACCACCTCGCCGTTCTGGTTTTCCACCCAGTTCTTCATGGTGACGCGCTTTTTGGCGTCGTTCTTTTCCTGCACCTCCGCCCAGGCGGTCAGGGTATCGCCCAGGAAAACCGGGCGGCGGAATTTCAGGCTCTGGGTCATATAGACAGCGCCCATGCCCGGGATTTTGGTTCCGTGGACGGCGCTGATCAGCCCGGCGCTGATCATGCCGTGGGCGATCCGTTTTCCGAAGGGGGTGGTTTTGGCAAACTCCTCGTCCAGATGCAAGGGGTTATGATCGTTGCTTACGTCGGCAAAGGACTCCACGACGTCGGCTGTGATCGTTTTGCTGATGCTGTCTTTGGCGCCTACCGTCAGGGTGGCGTATGTCCAGGCCATAAGATCCTCCTGGGAAAGTCGTGTCCGCGGGCTTCCCGCGGGAAGCCCGCCGGGCGGTTATTTTTGGGCAAGACCCATGATGGCATCCGTAAAGATGCGGGGATCCATGGGTTTGGGCGTGCCGCTGATGACAGGCTTGAACTCCATGTGGGGCAGGATGTTCTTTTCAATGTCAATGCCGGGGGCCACTTCAATCAGATGCAGGCCGTCCTTTTTCAGCTCAAATACGGCCCGTTCCGTGAGGTAGAGCACCGGCTGACCGGTTTTGACCGCATATTCGCCGCTGAAGGTGATATGGTTGACATTTTTCAGGAATTTCTTGACCGATCCTTCCTGCTCAATGCTCAACCTGCCGTTGGCGGCTTTAACCTTGAGGCCTTTGGCCGTGAAGGTGCCGCAGAAAAAGACGCGTTTGGCGTTCTGGGTGATGTTGATGAACCCTCCGCACCCGGTGACGCGCGGCCCCATTTTGCTCACGTTGATGTTGCCTTTTTCGTCGCATTCGGCCAGGCCGAGATAGGCAAGGTCCAGCCCGCCGCCGTCATAGAAATCGAACTGATAGGCCTGATCCAGGATGCACTCCGGATTGACGGAAGCGCCGAAGATGAGGCCGCCGCAGGGAACGCCGCCCACAGGGCCGGCTTCCACGGTCAGGGAGATGAAGTCGCCGATGCCTTCTTCGTTGGCCACGGAGGCGATGGCTTCGGGAAGACCGATGCCCAGATTGACGGTGACGTTGGGCTTGAGATCCAAGGCCCCGCGGCGGCCGATGATTTTGCGCTCGTCCATGGGCATGGGAGCCAGAGATCCGGTGGGAATGGGCTTGTTGCCGGCATGGGCCTCGATCATCTGGGGAGGCACCTCGGCCATGTGTTCCGCGAAAGGCACGGCGACGACAACATCCACATAAATGGAGGGAATTTTCACCTGCTTAGCGTTCAAGGTCCCGTTCTTGACCACGCCGCCGACCTGGACGATAACCGTGCCGCCGTTCCTTTTGACGGCCTGGGCGATGGAAACGCCTCCCAGGGTCAGGGCTTCCTTTTCCATGGAGATGTTGCCCTTTTCATCAGAGTAGGTGCCGCGCAGGAAACAGACGTTCATGGGATGGGCCTTGTACAGGAGCTGCTCGCGCCCGCCCAGGGTCACCACTTCCACAATGTCTTCCGTGGTGACGGAGTTGAGTTTTCCTCCGTCCAGACGCGGATCGACAAAGGTTCCCAGACCGACATGGGTGACGGTGCCGACCTTGCCCGCGGCGGTATCGCGGTAGAGCTGGGCAATGGTGCCCTGGGGCAGGTTATAGGCTTCAATCTTGTTTTCAACGGCGAATTTTCCCAGGGTGGGACTCAAATTCCAGTGGCCGGCGATAACGCGCCGGAGCAGGCCCTCCTGGGCGAAGTGGTCGGGGCCGGTGTTGACGCCGCCGCCGCTTCCGGCGGCGTAGATGAGGGTCAGGTTTTTGGGCGATCCGGTCTTCAGGTAGCGATCTTTCAGGGCTCTGGCCAAAATTTCGGGAAAGGTGTTCAGGATAAAGCCTTCGGTAACCAGGGTGTCATTGTCTTTGACCAGAGCTACGGCCTCTTCGGCAGTCATAAAACGAGCCATGTCTTTACTCCTGATATGGTTATCATGATAGGGCGGCATGCAGGAGAAGGCGCGCATGCCCGGACCGTCGTCTTTGAACCTGCGGGAACCATCGTCCGAATCTAAAAGATTCCCTTTGATCTGGCCAGATGTTTCAATCCACAGCCGGCGCCATCCGCCGGCTGGGGATTGCCTTCCCTTCCGGGAGGGGTTACCCGGATGGTAGACTCGGCTTCGCCGGGCGTCAAGCGGCAATCTCCCGCGATTCCTTCCGCGCGGGGCGTTCCCCTGCGGCGGGAATCCGGAAATTATCCTCGTTCCACCAGCATGGCGATGCCCTGTCCGCCGCCTATGCACAGGGTGGCAAGGCCCCGTTTGGCCTTTTTCTTCTCCAGGGCATAGAGCAGAGTGGTGAGGATGCGGGCGCCGCTGCAGCCGATGGGATGGCCGAGGGCGACAGCGCCGCCGTGGATGTTGACCTTTTGGGGATCAATGCCGAGGGTGCGGACCACGGCGACGCTCTGGGCGGCGAAGGCTTCGTTGGCTTCCACCAGATCAAGATCGTTAATGGTCCAGCCGGCCTTTTTCAGGGCCTTTCTCGTGGCCTCGATGGGGGCGATGCCCATATAGGCCGGATCAACGCCGGCCACGCCGGTGGCGACAACGCGGGCCATGGGCGTGACCTTCCTGGCGGCGGCCAGATCCGCGTCCATGAGGATAAAGGCGGCGGCGCCGTCGTTGATGCCCGAGGCGTTCCCCGCTGTTACCGTGCCGTCCTTTTTGAAGGCGGGTTTGAGTTTGGCCAGATTTTCCAGGGAGGAGTCGCGGCGGG
>JAISNZ010000172.1 GCA_031275955.1 Desulfovibrio sp.
GTAGCGGCCCGCCTCAGGTATATGGCAGTCCAAAAATGGGGAACGCAACGTTATATGAGTATGAAACAAGAGGCAGGGGCATAGAACCGGAGCCGTCACGGCCCATGCAGCCGCGATACATCTGATGGGTATCGCTCGCAAGGCCCGCGCCGGCTCCTCAAGGCAGCGCCAAAACCGACGCCACATGGCGGCTACCAAAAGTGCGAAAAATTCTGGACACTACCGATCGGGAAAGAGCTCCGCGGCCTTCTGCCGCGGCGAAACGCGCGGCATTTCGAGCGGCAGGGCGCAAAAAAATCTTTGATAAAAGATCCGCTCCCGGATACAAACAGGCGAACATGCCCCGCTATGGCGGCCTCTTTTTGTCCGGGTACCCCCTATGATGATCCGTTGCCCTCAGTGTGAGCATACCCGCACCGTCAACACGGCCGCCATTCCGCCCACGGCGGAAATGGCCACCTGCCCCAAATGCGGACACCGCTTTCGCTTCCGTACCCTGCCACCTGTCTTTGACCCGGAACAGGCCCCCCGGAGCCGGCCCGCCCCACGGCCCGCCGAGCCGCCCCCGGCAAGACGCGCGCCTCCACTGCCCGGCGACCCTCCTCCAGAGCGGGAGATCCCCCTTCCTCCGCCGGCCTATCCTCCCCTCGCCGGGTCTCCCGCGGATTACCCTCCCAACCCTGCCGGGGAGGAACACGCTCCCCCCCTCCCCGCGGACACCCCCGTGGAAGAACGGGTGGAACGGGATCTTCAACTGCTGCGCCATGAAGGGGATCGGCCCTCGCGGGACCTGGGCCGGCTGGACCCGGACCTGCCGGATTTTCTGGAAATGCCCCCACCCGACATGCAAGAACCCCTCCCCGAGGAGGGGGACAAAGAAGGCATTCCCTGGGAAAATCCGGCCGCCCACGGCTGGATCCGGGCCTTCCTGCGCACACTGTACGCGGTCATGTTCAATCCTCCGGCCTTTTTCGCCCGCCTGCGCCCCTCGCGCTCCCTGGCCGCGGAATATCTTTTCTTCATTCTGCTCGGCTACATCGCCATCCTGAGTTCCGTGGCCTGGACCCAGGCGGCCCTGTATTTTCTGCCCAACCTGCAAACAGACCTGCAACCCCGGATCAGTTTTCCCCTCCTCTTCCTTGTGGCTCCCGTCGCCCTTGGACTGATGCTGCTTTTCGCCGCCGGCGGCATTCATGTTCTGCTGAGGATTTTCTCCGCGGAGCCGGCGGATTTTTCCCTGGTCTCCAAGGTCGTCAGCTATGCGATTTCCCCCTTTATCCTGAGCGTCGTTCCCTTTGTCGGTCCTGTGGTCGGCGCCCTCTGGTTCCTGATCACCCTGTTCTCCGGCTGCCGCCACGGGCTGGGACTGCCCTGGAAGCCGGCCGCGGCCGTGTCCCTGCCGCCGGCCTTGCTGCTCATTTCTGGAGTTGTCTGGTTTTTCCTGTAATTTCAATAAGGTGAAGATACCATGCGACCATTCCTCCCGCGACGTTCCCTCCCTGTCCGCATCGCCGCCGGTCTGGCCTTGATCCTGCTTTCCGGTTGCGCCACCGTCCAGAACATCGAAGAACGGACATCCTTTGATCTCTCGGAAAAGGTCGTCTTTTACCAGGATCAATGGGTGCAGCGCATGCCTCCCGAAGTCCATGTCCAGCCGGCGGAACAGCCGGCCTCCTATGCCCCCGCCGTGCTTTTCATCCCCTTCCGGGTGACGCAGTCCATGGACGATCCCGGCATGGCCGGCTATGCCACGGCCAGAATTATCTGGCAGACCTGGCTTTCCATGCAGATCTTTCCGGCTATGGAATTTACCGGGGATACCGTGCCCTTCCGGCGGGACCGGGCCTTGGAACTCGGCCGCCTCCGCAACGCCGATATCGTGATCGGCGGCTTTGTCACCCACCTCTACGCCGGGGGCACGGCCGGGGATTCCCAGTTGGCCGTGCAAATAGAAGCTTATGACACCCGCTCCGGCCAGATGATCTGGTCCATGGCCCAAAGCGGCCTCATGCCGGCCTCCAGAACCACGGACTTTTTTCTCTTCGCCACCAGAACGCGCATCCCCTCCAATCCCCTCCAGGCCATAGCCAAGGTCATCGCCATGGATACCGGAACCATCCTCCAGAACTGGATCTCCGCCCCTCCGCCCAAAACCCGCTTGGAAAAACTGGACGAATCCGCCCGCGACGCCCTTTTCCCCGAACGCGACCCCGTGCCCCCACCCCGGCGGCCCGAAAACTCCTCCCAGGAACAGCAGGCTCCCCGCCCGGCATTTTAGGAAAACACTGAAAAATCATAACATACTGAAGAGATCCCTACCGGACGTTGCCGACATGCACATGGGCGAGTTTTTGCCTGGCCAGGGCGGCAAAGCGCTGCAGGAGGGAAATGTCCGTGGGAGGGGCGGCATAGGCGTGGGCGGGGAAATAGCGGGAGATGTGCAGGGGGAGATCCGGAGAAAGGGCTGCGACCCAGTCGACGGCGCGCAGAAAATCCTCTTCGGCGTCGCTGATGCCCGGCACCACCAGGGTGGTCAGTTCCAGATGAACTCCGGCATCTGCCAGAAAGAGGATATTGTCCCGGACGACATCAAGGGAGCCGCCGAGGGCGGCGTAGGCGCGGGGAGAAAAGGTCTTGAGATCGACATTGGCGGCCTCGATCCAGGGCGCGAGTTCGCGGACAAGGGCGGGGGAGAACATGCCGTTGGTCACAAGGACGGTGGCGATGCCCGCCTCGCGCAGCAACGGCGCGGCCGCGAGGATATATTCCGCCTGCAGGGCGGGTTCATTATAGGTATAGGCGACAGCGGACAGGCCCAGTTTCCGGACGGCCGTGGCCAGATGGCGGTGATCCAGCTCCTTCAGGGGAACCGCTTTTTGGGGTTGGGCGATATGGTGGTTTTGGCAGAAAGGACAGCGCATGGTACAGCCCAGGCTTCCCAGGGAAAAAATCCAGCTTCCCGGCCGCCAGTGCGCGAGGGGTTTTTTCTCAATGGGGTCCACGGCGCGGGAAGAGAAGCGGCCCAGGCAGGGCGACTCCAGTCCAGCCGGCGTACACCGCCTGACTCCGCACAGCCCGGCTTTGTCCACAGTCAGGCGGCAGCCGTGAAAACAGAGCCCGCAGACAGCCTCTGTCAGGGTTCCTGCCGGATCATATCCGCCCTGCCACCAGCGCGCTTCCATGCCGTCTCCTTCCCCCCGCATATCGCCCGTGGAAACATCTATCAGCAATGAACGCTTGAAACGGTTCGCTTACGGTGGGCAAAGCCAACCTGCTACTGTTCCGCGGCAGGGATTCGCTTGCAAATCCTTGCAGAGCAGTTCACTCGTTTCCTTCGTGAGCCGCACTATTCCTTTTCTCCCGTCTCCGGGTATCGATCCACTGTGAAACGATGAATGCGGACATTCGTAAGATCGGAGATTCCGCCCTTCTGGGCGGCGATGCGCAGTTGCTGGTCCACGGAACGCACGCCGGGCAGATTGGGCAGGAGAAGGCCGCGGCGGTTGCCTTTGCTGACGATGACCCCGAAAACGCGCGGATCGAGGGTTTTTATATCCGTGACAGGTTCTGGTTCGCTGAGAATATCCACGGAAAAGGTGACCTCCTCCAGTTCAGCGGCGGTCATGGGCCGGAAGCGGTAGTCCTGGGTGGCGGCGGAGATGGCGTTCGCCCTGATTTCTTCCTCCAGACGCGGTTTAGTGGGCACGATGGTGCCGATGCAGCCGCGCAGGCCGCCGTTCAGGGTCTTGATGGAGACAAAGCAGGCTCTGGGGGTGTCCCAAAGGGCGGTGGCGTCCGCGTCCGGCGCCTGGGGGGGAGGGGTTCCGGGGTTGAGATGGCGGGTAACGGCATCGCGGGCCAGGAGGGGATAGGGGTGCTTCGCGGAGGGAACGTCCGGGCCGGGCTGGACGTCTGCACCGCCGGGTTGCCAGAGGGCGGTGCAGTATCCGACGCCAAAGGGACCTTCATGGGAAAACACCGGTACCGCCTCTCCGGCAAGGCCGATAAGGGCCAGGACGGAGCGCAGGCCACATTCCCCGGCATTGGCGAGGGTGGAGGCGGAAAGGGCTGCCAGATGGGCGGGATCCCCCTGGCGCAAAGCCTTTTCAATGGCGGCGTCAAAGACGGCGCCGTCGGGATGAAAGCCGTTGGGTCCTCCGGGTTTCAGACGGTGGGAGAGATCGCCGCTGGCCAGGAGGGCGCCGCGCTCGCCGCAATCAAAATCGGCCAGGGCTTTGCCCAGAGCTAGGGATTGATCCGGGGACAGGCCGATGGGGCTGGCAAGGATGACAGGCGGCAGAGAAAGGGCTTGGGCGAGAAAATGCAGGGGCACCAGGGAGCCGTGATCAGGGGTCAGGTGGGGCGTTGACCGGGTGGCCACGGGAATGCCCCGGTCCTTGAGATGCCCGGCCAGGGCGGCGGCGGCTTTGCCGTGGGTGGAGAGGGTCAGGCGAACCTTGGGGGCGCCGAAAGGACCGAAGTCTCCCTGCAGGGTTTCCGCGGTATTGAGCAGGAGGGCGCCGCGCGTATAGGGCTGGTGGGGGGAAAGGACAAAAAGGAAATCAGGCGTGGCCTCCGCCATGGCGGTAAGACGCGCGCGCAAGGTTTCCAGCCCGCGCAGGGTCTGCCGGGCTTCCTGTTCCCGTCCCTGTCCCACATCGGGCACCAGGACGGGAGGATGCGGCATAAGTGCCGCCCAAATCCAGTTCATGCGTCCTCC
>JAISNZ010000075.1 GCA_031275955.1 Desulfovibrio sp.
AAGGTGGTGAAGAACAAGGTCGCCCCCCCCTTCCGCACGGCCCTGTTCGACATTTTGTACGGCACGGGAATCTCCCGGACCGGGGAGATCCTTGACCTGGGCATTGAGGCCGGAATTATTGAAAAAAGCGGTTCCTGGCTCTCCTACGAAAAGGAGCGCCTGGGCCAGGGCAAGGAGAACGCCCGCGCCTTCCTGGAGGAAAACGAGGAACTGCGCCAGACTCTGGAACGCAGGATTATTGAACACCTGGGCATGAATCCTGACGCCCTCTCCCGCGGGGAAGAGGATGCGCAGGGCCTTGATCCGGACCAGGGCGAAGAATGATCCGCCTGCGCGAGCGGCGGGAACGATTCGGGAGAATGCCGTGTTGACGACCAACGAAATCCGACGCAAATTCCTGGCCTATTTCCGCGAACAGGGTCATGAAATTGTCCGTTCCTCCTCCCTTGTGCCCAGAGAGGACCCAAGCCTCCTCTTCACCAGCGCGGGCATGGTCCAGTTCAAAAAAATCTTCCAGGGCCAGGAAAAACGCGCCTACAACCGGGCGACAACCTCCCAGAAATGCCTGCGCGTGGGCGGCAAGCACAACGATCTGGAAAATGTGGGCCGCACCGCCCGGCACCATACCTTTTTCGAGATGCTCGGCAATTTCTCCTTTGGCGACTATTTCAAAAAAGAGGCCATCTCCCTCGCCTGGCGCTTTCTCACCGAAGACCTCGCCCTGCCCGCGGATCGCCTGTACGCCACCGTCTACCAGGACGACGACGAGGCCATCGACCTCTGGCTGCGCCAGACAAAGATCCCGGCCGGGCGCATCCTGCGCCTGGGAGAAAAGGACAATTTCTGGAGCATGGGCGACACCGGCCCCTGCGGTCCCTGTTCCGAAATCCTCATTGACCAGGGCGAAGAAATGAGCTGCGGCCCAGGCTGCGGCATCGGCTCCTGCGATTGCGACCGCTTTCTGGAGATCTGGAACCTGGTCTTCATGCAGTTCAACCAGACGGAACCGGGAAAACGCGAACCCCTGCCCCATCCCAGCATTGACACGGGCATGGGCCTGGAACGCATCGCCGCCGTCTGCCAGGGGGCGCGTTCCAATTTTGACGGCGACCTTTTCGCGAAGATCATCCGCAAAACCTGCGCCCTCGCCGGCGTCTCCTACAGCCACAGCCCCCCGAACAGCAATGACCAGGACACCTCCCTGCGCGTCATTGCCGATCACAGCCGGGCCATGGCCTTCCTCATCGCGGACGGGATCATGCCCTCCAACGAAGGGCGGGGCTACGTCCTGCGCCGGCTCATCCGCCGGGCCTGCCGCTTCGGCCGCCTCCTCGGCCTGTCCGGAACCTTCCTGCACAACACCGCCGGGACCGTGGTCGAGGAAATGGGCGACGACTTTCTTGAGCTCCAGGCCAACCGGAGTCTGATCACCCGGGTGATCAGGGAGGAGGAGGAACGCTTTGAAAAGACCCTGGACAGGGGACTGGCCCTGCTGGAAGAGGAGATGAACCGCCTGCGGGACCGGCAGGAGACCCTCGTCCCCGGCGAGACAGCCTTCCGCCTGTACGACACCTACGGCTTCCCCCTGGATATCGTCAACGATGTGGCCGTAAAACGCGGTTTTCGCGTGGACGGGGACGGCTTCGCCGAGCGCATGGCCGCCCAGAAGGAACGGGCCAAGGCCAGTTGGAAGGGTTCCGGCGCAACCGGCATCTCCGCTGGTTTCGCCGCCCTTCTGGAAGACGGCCTGACCTCGACCTTTACCGGTTACGAGACCCTGTCCGGAGAGTCCCGGATCATCGCCCTGCTGGACAGCCGGGGAGACCGCGCCGCCCTCCTCGGCGCCGGGGAATCCGGCTACTGCGTCACAGGCGCCACCCCCTTCTACGGCGCCTCCGGGGGCCAGACCGGCGATAGCGGACGCCTCCATACCCCCCAGGGACAGGCCGAGGTCACCGATACCCTGAAGGCCTCCCCCGCGCTGACGGTCCACTGTCTCAGGGTGACCGGGGGGGACATCCGCCTGGACGCGGAAGCGGCCCTGTCCGTGGAGGAAGGCGCCCGCCTGGCCTCGGCCCGCAACCACACCTGCACCCATCTTTTGCACGCCGCCCTGCGCAAGGCGCTCGGCAGCCATGTCCGCCAGGCCGGCTCCCTGGTCAGCCCCCTCCGGCTGCGCTTCGACTTCACCCACTTCAGCCCCCTGAGCAAAGAGGAACTCGCGGAAACGGAACGCCTCGTCAACGCCGCCATCCTGGCGAACCGGCCCCTGTCCGTCGCCTTCTGTTCCTATGACCAGGCCGTGGCCAAGGGCGCCATCGCCCTCTTCGGAGAAAAGTACGACAGCACCGTGCGCGTGGTGAGCATTGAGCAGGAATCCACGGAGCTTTGCGGGGGCACCCACCTGCAACACACGGGACAGGCCGGGTTCTTCGTCATCCTCTCCGAATCCGGGGTGGCGGCCGGGGTGCGCCGGATTGAAGCCGCCACCGGCTGGAACGCCCTGGCCCTCTTCCAGGACCAGCGCGAGGAACTGGCCGCGGCCGCCGCCCTGCTGAAGGCCCGGCCCGGCGAACTCCTCCCCCGCCTGGAGAGTTTGCAGACGGACCTGCGCGCCGCCCGCAAAAGCCTGGAAAAGGCCGCCGCGGACGCTCTTTCCGGCCAGGATCTTCTGGATCGCCTGGAAACCGTCAACGGCATCCCCGTTCTGGCCGCCCGTTCCGGCGCTCCCTCCCTCAAGGCCCTGCGCGCGATTCTGGACGAGGCCCGATCCCGCGTCCCCTCCGGAATCCTCTGCCTGACCGCCGAGGAAAAGGACAAGGTCAGCCTGGTCCTTGCCGTGTCCAAAGATCTCTCCGGACGCTTCCCCGCCCCCGCCCTGATCAAGCCCGTGGCCCGGGCCATCGGCGGATCCGGCGGCGGACGCCCGGATATGGCCCAGGCCGGAGGGGACAACCCCGCCGGCATTGACGCGGCCTTCGCCCTGCTCAAAACCCTGCTGGCAGTGCCGCCCATGCCGGTCCAGGCATCGCCGGAGGCATGCGCCAAGGACACCACGACGACACGGGAAACTCCCATTTGATCTGGTACAGCCGAATTGGTTTGTCCAGGTGACGAGCGCGATGGAAGCCGGGCTTTTGCGTGAATTGGTGATGATGCAGGCCCTGCAACTCGAACTCACCCGGAAAAACAACGAATTGCGGGACCGTCTGGCCGTCACCGCCTCCCTGGATTTCCTGACGCGCATGGAAGGCACGGACGGTAAGTCCATGACGGACCTCTATACCCGCATGGTCGGAGCGCGACAATGAAAATCGGATGTCGCTGAAAACGACCTGTACTCAGCTTTGGACTGACTGGCGCGAAACCAGCCGAATATTGAAAGAACCCTTGCAGGGAGACGCCTGGAGAACGGCACTCTTGTGCTGTATGATGTCTCCTCAAGCTATGTCGAAGGCCACGCTTGCGGGCTCGCACAACGCGGTTACAGTCGTGGGGGAAACAAGCTTCAGCTTTCAGCGCAAAGTTGAACAGATAGCCCAAGAAGCCGCTCTGGATGGAATCTATATTGTCCGGTGAGCACATACACCCTCATGCGCGCCGCAACTCCAGCGCACCCGCGGCACACGTTCCTGATGTATCCGGAGCCAACCCCAATCCAAAAGAAGGCCTTTGAACTGTTGCACATAAAACCAGACCGGCTGTAGCCGGTAACAGAACATGTTCAAATTTATAATATATGTAAATTAAGATAGTTACGTCGAAAATAGTCTGGAAGTTCAGGCTAGAGGCGGCTGTCAGAATCCCTCTTGACAGACGGGCAGCGGCCGCCTACCTACCCAGAGGACATTAACCGGATTCTGGTCCGCCAACGCAACGCGGGAGACGCGCATGAGTTACGATATTCGTCTGGTAAAGCTGGTCAGCGGGGACATGGTCCTCGGCGAGTTTGACGCCGCCGGCCAGCGCATCAAGGCTCCGGCCGCATTGCAGAGTCTGCCCACCCAGCAGGGAGTGCAGATGATGATCATGCCCTACGGCTACCCTTTTGAACAGGAATTCACCGGCAGCATAGCCGCCGCCCATATCCTCTTCACCTTTGACAAATGCCCGGAAGAACTGAAAACCAAATACCTGGAAGCCCGCTCCAACCTGACCCTCTCTTCCGGCGGGCTGGGAAGCCTTGATCTCAAGGGCCCCGGCCCCAACCCTGTGGGGCTCATTCGGGGAAAATAGAGCGGTTCGCGGGCAAGGATTTGCAGGCAAATCCCTGCCGCGGAACAGGAGCGGGCGGGCTTTGTCCGCCGTGTTTCAATCCCCAGTCGGCTCCATCCGCCTACTGACTCCGTCCCGGCGGACAGGACCGGGTGGGTTGCCCTTCCCTTCCGGAAGGGGTTGCCAGAAAGGCATGCCCGGACAAGCCGGGGGTCAAGCGGGAATCTCCCTGAAGGGAGATGCTTCAGACTGGAAAGGAAGTTTTGGTGAAAGGCGCCTCGCGAGCGCAAAGCGAACTTTATGCGCGGCATCCTGCCTCTTCTGCCCAAGCCCAGCCGCTACCTCGGCAATGAAGAGGGTTCCGTCCGCAAGGCGGCGGGATCCCTTTCCCTGCGCCTGGGATTGGCCTTTCCGGACATGTACGAAGTGGGCATGTCCTATCTGGGGCTGAAGATTCTCTACCACATCGTCAACGCGCGCCCCTCCTGGCTGGCGGAGCGGGTTTTCACGCCCTGCCGGGAGGCGGCGGCGATTTTGCGGGCCCACGGGGAAACGCTCTGCACCCTGGAATCGGATATCCCCTTACGAGAACTGGATATGCTGGGATTGAGCGTCACCCATGAGCTCTGCTACAGCAACTGTTTGTATATGCTGGATCTGGCGGGGATTCCTTTGCGGACGCGGGACAGGACGGGGCCGCAGCCCGACGGGCGGCCCTGGCCGCTGGTGGTGGCCGGGGGAGGCTGCACGCTCTCGGCCGAGCCCCTGGCGCCTTTTGTCGACCTGATGGTCCTGGGAGAAGGGGAGGAAACCCTGCCCGAGCTTTTGGAACTTCTGGAAACCGCCCGGAAGGAAACCCGGCCGAGGCGGGATCTGCTCCTGGCGGCGGCCCGGATTCAGGGGGTTTATGTGCCGGAATTTTTTGCCGCAGCAGAGGATCCGGACCGGGCGGGATACCGGCTGCGGGCGCTGGAGCCGGGCCACACGCGGGCGGTGCGGCGCATTGTCCCGGACATGAATCAGGCCCCCTATCCCTCCCTCCAGCCCATTCCCTTCGGAGCCGTGCATAACCGCCTGGCCCTGGAAATCGGCCGGGGATGCACCCGGGGATGCCGTTTCTGCCAGGCCGGCAGCCTGTACCGGCCGGCGCGGGAACGCTCGCCGGAAACGCTGGGACGGCTGCTGGACCTCTGTCTGGACAGCACCGGCTTTGACGACGTCTCCTTTTTATCCTTGAGCAGCGGAGACCATTCGGCCTTAAGGACCGTGTTCCTGGAAGCCGCGGATCGTTGCGCCCGGGAACAGATTTCCCTCTCCCTCCCGTCCCTGCGGGTTGGCTCCGTCGACGACGCCGTCATGGAGAGGATGGCCGGCATACGGCGCACCGGCATCACCCTGGCCCCGGAGGCCGGCAGCCAGAGATTGCGCGATGTGATCAACAAGGGGATTACGGAGGAGGATCTCCTCCTCCATGTCCGCAAGCTCTCCGAGTACGGCTGGCAGCATCTCAAGCTCTATTTCATGATTGGCCTGCCCACGGAAACCGATGAGGACCTGGCCGCCATCATCCGCTTATGCAAAAAGGCCAGGGACGCGCCCGGGGGGAACCGCCTCCGGATCACGGCCTCCGTTTCCCCCTTTGTGCCCAAGCCCCACACCCCCTTCCAGTGGGAGGAGCAGATCCCCCTGGAGGAGGCGCGCCGGCGGATTGGAATCCTCCTGGACAGCGTCAAGGGGGAAAAGGGGATCACGCTGCGCTGGCATGACCCGCGCATGACCCTGCTGGAAGGCGTTTTTTCGCGGGGGGACCGCCGTCTGGCCGGGGTGGTGGAAAGCGCCTACCGCAAGGGCGCCGTCTTTGCCGACTGGATCGAGAGTTTTAGCCTGGAACCCTGGCTGGAGGCCCTGGAGGAACATGGCCTGAGCGTGGAAGAATACCTGCGCGGCCGCGATCTTGCCGAGCCTCTGCCCTGGGATCACCTGCACGGCGGGTTGAGCCGGGATTTTCTCCTCCGGGAGCGGGAAAAGGCCGGACGGGGAGCAACCAGCGCCGACTGCCGCTATGCCGCCTGCAACGCCTGCGGGGTCTGCGACCGTCCTTCCTCCGCCTCTCTGCTGGAAAGAATCCCCTCCCTGCGGCCGGACGCGGGCTATGCCAACATCCTGAGCCATCCCTGGCGCGACCAGGATCTCTGTCAGCCCCGCCCGGACCGGGACAGAGGCGCGGCAGCGCCCGCCAGGGCGACGCCGCCGGTCCTGTCCCCCCAGCTGACGCGCAAGGCGGCCCAAATCCGCTTTCATTACGCCCGCGAGGATCGGGCCGTCTTTTTAAGCCAGTTGGAAATCCAGAGCATCATCACGCGCGCGCTGCGCCGGGCCGGTCTGCCCCTGGCTTTCAGCCGGGGCTTCCACCCCCTGCCCCTGATCTCTTTCGGCCGCGCCCTGCCTGTGGGCGTGGCCAGCGAAGAGGAATGGCTTTCCGTTTACCTGCGCGCCCCCCATCCCCAGGATGGTCTGGCCGAGTCCCTGAACCGGCGGCTGCCGGCGGGAATCCGCATCACCCGGGCTGAGGAACTGCCCCTGGGGGAAAAAAGCGCCGACGCCCCGCGCGAAACGTACCGCCTGCGCCTGGCCCGATCCGAACACATCCCGGACCAGAACGCCTTTGCCGCCATCTGGCGCGCCGTCGCCGCCAGCGCGTCCATCCCCTGGCGGCGCGAGACAAAAAAGGGCATACGGGAACTGGACGCCCGGCCCTTCTTTCTCCGTATCCGCTGCGAGGAGGAAAACCTCTGCACCCTGGAGCTTGACTGGTCCCGCGGCTATGTCTCCCCCCTGGCCCTGTGCCGGCATGCGCTGCGTTTCGCCGGATATGCGGGGGACCCCTCAACCATCGCCCTGACAAAAATACGCTGAGGCCAAAAGAGGTTTCAAACCATAAAGGAAATTTTGATGAAAATCACGAATCCTTTCTTCCTCGCGGGGGTCCTGATGACAGTATGCTTTTCCCTCTTGGCCGGGACATGGTCCGCCTCCGCTTCCTCCGGCCCCCTGGTTACCCGTCTGGCCAACGGCCTGACCGTGGCCGTCAAAAAGGACGACCGTTTCCCCCTGGTTTCCCTGCGCCTCTATGTCCATGCCGGTTCCGCCTACGAGGAGGACGGGGAGGCCGGCATCAGCCACCTTCTGGAGCACATGGTCTTCAAGGGCACGGCAAAGCGCCCCAAAAACAGCGCGGCCGCGGACGTGGAGGCGAAGGGAGGCTACATCAACGCCGCCACCAGCTTCGACTACACCGTCTACCTCACGGACATGCCCGGCGACTCCTGGAAGATCGGCCTGGACGTACTCAAGGACATGGCCTTTCATCCCGCTCTGGACCCGCTGGAACTGGAGGCGGAAAAGGAGGTGGTCCTCGCGGAACTCAAACGGGGCGAGGACTCCCCCGGCCAGCGCGTCTTCCGCATGGTTCAGCGGATCGCCCTCCAGGACACGCCCTACCGCAATCCCATCATCGGCTATGAGCCGATCATCCGGGAGCTGACCGCGGAGCGCATCCGCCGGTACATTGACCGCCACTATCAGCCCCAGTCCATGCTGCTGCTGATCTGCGGCGCCGTGGACGAGGCCGAAGCCCTGGCCGAAGCCGAGGCCCTTTTCGGCGCTCTGGCCAATACCCGGGAAATCTCTCCCCCCTCTCCCCTCCAGCCCCGGCCAAGCGCCTTCCGCGCGGCCGAGGAAAAAGGCCCCTGGACCAAGGTCCATCTGGCCCTTGCCCTGCCCGTGCCGGGCATGAGCGACGCGAGATCCCCCCAGCTGGATGTCCTGGCCCGGATCCTGGGCGGCGACGCCACATCGCGCTTCTACCGCAGCTACAAATACGACAAACGCCTGGTGGACACGATCTCCGTCAGCAACTACAGCTTTGAGCGCCTGGGCATGTTCCTTATCCAGGCGACCCTGGACCCGGACAAGCTGGCTCCCTTCTGGGAAACCCTGGTCCGCGATCTGGCGGATCTGCAAAGGGCCGCTTTCTCCAGGGAAGAACTGGACCGCGCCCGGCTCAATATTGAAGACGACCTTTTCCGTTCCAAGGAAACCATTTCCGGCTACGCCGAAAAAATGGGTTTCTTTCAGTTCTTCGACAAGGGAGAACAGGGAGAAAGCAACTACCTGCGCCTTGTCCGGGATACGGATCAGGCGATCCTAAGCGATCTCGCCGCCTCGCTGCTGAGGCCGGAAAACCTTTCCCTGGCCGTCCTTCTGCCCGAGAACGCGCCCCCCCTGCCCGGGAAAGGGCCGGCGGCGGACGGCAGCGCCTTTTCCGCCTGGGCCGGCCAGACCCTGGCCGAACTCTGGCCCTCCGGGCCCGCCGCCGCCGCCGCCCCGGACAGCGGAGGCGTCGCCCCGGCCGAGATCCTCTCCCTCGGACAGGGACGCACCCTCATCCTGCTCAGGGACCAGACCCTGCCGTACATCGCCGCGGATCTCCTGTTCAGCGGCGGCGACAGCCTGCTCACGGAAAAAAACCAGGGACTCGGCGCCTTCACCGCTTCCCTGCTGACCAAGGGCACGACAACGCTCAGCGCCACCGACATGGAAGAGTTCCAGGCCGACCGGGCTTCCTCCCTGAGCGCTTCCTCCGGACGCCGGAGCTTCACCCTCAGTCTCAGCGCGCCCGCCGGTTTTGCCGCCGACATGTTCGCCCTGCTCGCTGATGTGCTCGCCTCCCCCGGCTTCCGGGAGGAAGAGGCCGACCGGGTGCGCGAAAATCAGGCGGCCGCCATCACCGCCCGGGAGGAGCAGGCCATTCCCCTTGCCCTGCGCCGGATGTTCCCCTTTTTCTTCCCCTCCCATTCTTACGGATTCCTGAACCTGGGCGAAAGCGCGCGCGTCGCCGCTTTCACGGCCAAAGACGCCGCCGCCTTCTGGTCCGAACAGATCGCCTATCCCTGGGTCCTGGCAGTCTGCGGCAACTTCGACCGGGACGCCCTGCTCAAGGCTCTGGACGCCTTCCCCGTTCCGCGGAAAAAGGCCCTTTCCCTGGAACCTCCCCGCTGGGGCAGGATGAAAAACCTGGATCTGCGCCTGGCCGAACGCAACCAGGCCCACCTCTTCCTGGTCTTTCCCACCGTCGGCATCGGAAACCCCGACGAACCGGGCCTCGACCTGCTGCAGAACATCCTGGCGGGACAGAGCGGACTCCTCTTCCGCGACCTGCGGGACACGCAGGGACTCGGCTATACCGTCACAGCCTTTCCCTGGAAGGCGGACAAGGCCGGCGCCCTGATCTTCTACATCGGCGCCGAACCCGACAAACTGGACATGGCGGAACAGGGCTTCCGGACCATCATTGAGCGGCTGCAAACCGATCCCCTGCCCGCAAAAGAACTGGAACGGGGCAACAGGCAGCTCAGCGGCGACTACTACCGCGAGCACCAGACCCTCGCCGCGCGAAGCGGCGAAGCCGCCTCCCTGACCCTTTTCGGGCATCCCCTGGACAGCCCCCGCAACCTGATCCTGGCGGCTTCCCGGATCACCCCCGCCGAGCTTCAGGCCCTGGCCCAAAAATACCTGCGCCCCGACGCGGCATATCGGGTCAGGGTTCTCCCGTAATCCGCGCCCGCACAGGGAGGAAGGACTTTTCATGCACGACGGCAAACGCGTTCTCGTCACCGGCGGTTCGGGATTTCTGGGGTCGCACCTTTGCGCGCGGCTTCTGGAGTTGGGGCATGAGGTCATCTGCGTGGATAACTTCTTCACCGGGTCCAGGATCACCGTCGAATCCCTTCTGGACAACAGGCGGTTTGAACTCCTCCGCCATGACGTGACCTTTCCCCTGTTCCTTGAGGCGGACGAAATCTATAACCTGGCCTGCCCGGCCTCCCCAGTTCACTACCGGCGCGATCCGGTGCAGACCGTCAAGACCTGCGTACACGGGGCCATCAATATGCTTGGTCTGGCCAAGCGCCTGAAGGCGCGGATCTTTCAGGCCTCCACCTCGGAAGTATACGGCGACCCGGAGGAACATCCCCAGAGCGAAAACTACTGGGGCCATGTGAACCCCATCGGAGAGCGTTCCTGCTATGACGAAGGCAAACGCTGCGCCGAAACCCTGTTTTTTTCCTACCACCGTCAACACGGTCTGCCCGTCAAGGTGGCCCGTATCTTTAACACCTACGGTCCGCACATGCATCCCAACGACGGCCGGGTCGTCTCCAACTTCATCGTGCAGGCCCTGCAAAACAAGCCCCTGACTCTTTACGGACAGGGGAATCAGACCCGATCCTTCTGCTATGTGAGCGATCTCATCGAATGCATGCTTCGTTTCATGGCAAGTCCGCCGGACTTCACCGGCCCCCTGAACATGGGCAATGCGCAAGAATTCACCATCCGGGAACTGGCCGAGACGATCATCGATCTCACCGGAAGCGCCTCCCGGCTGGCATGGGAACCCCTGCCCGCGGACGATCCCGCGCAGCGCCGGCCGGACATCTCCCTGGCCAGGGAAAGGCTGAACTGGGAACCGGCTGTGCCCCTGCGCGAAGGGCTTCGGCGGACCATTACCTATTTTGAAAACCTGCTGCGGGAGAAAAAAAGCCGCTGACGCCTTCCAGGGAAATGCTGATGTATCGGG
>JAISNZ010000093.1 GCA_031275955.1 Desulfovibrio sp.
TACTGTTCGGAGGCCACCCCATCCTTCCCGGCCTGCTGTATTCCAGCATCACCTTCATTGTCGTGGCCTTATGCGCGAAAAAGCCTGACGCCCCCACAATTGAAAAGTTTTTTTCGACCGAACTTGAAGATCCGAGCAAAAGGACAGGGTATAGCCAGGCGATGTAAACCAGAGACGGACAAAACGCGCTTCGTCCTGGCTTGTTGCAGCCCAAGCCGGGGAATTTTTTCCCCGCTCTTCCCGGGCGGCAGGATCCGCTTGCGGATGTCCGGCGCGGAGCCTCCGCCCGAATCCTTTTCTCTTTGCGTCCAGACCAGTCCGGGTTATTCTTCCCAGAGGTTCCGGCGCACTTTTTCCGGCGCAAAGCGGTTTTCCCTTTTCTGCTCTGTCCGGGGGCGGCCGACCACGACCAGACCCAACGGAATCAGGGTTTCCGGCAGATGGAAGAGATCTCTGGCCTTCGCCACCCGGTCCTCCATGGGGTGGATTCCAGTCCAGACAGAGCCGAGTCCGATGGCCCGGGCGGCGAGCATCAGGTTCTGGGTGGCGGCGGAGCAGTCCTGAACCCAGAAGCCGGGATATTTTTCCGCGGCGGTATCGCCGCAGACCAGGATGGAGAGCGGAGCCCTGGGGGCCATATTCGCATAGGGGTTCATGTCCGGCACCCGCTCCAGCAGCGCGGGATCGGTAATGACCAGAAAGGCCCAGGGCTGGGCGTTGCCCGCGCTGGGGGCCGCCATGGCGGCTTCCAGCAGGGTTTGGAGATCCTCTTCGGAAACAGGGCCAGGGGCAAAGGCGCGCACACTGCGCCGGGTATGGATGGCTGTCAGGGTATCCACGGCGACCTCCCGGGATTGTAACGGGTTGGGTTTGTACACGGTGAAATCCATAGTGGGGGTGCAGGGGTAAAGGTTCCCCTGCGCCCAGTTATGTAGCGCAGAGTGATCCGCAACCAAGATGATAATTTGCCCCAGAGCAATTTCAGAATGAAATTGCTCTGGCGCCCGCGTGAGCTGGCGCCCGCCGCTAAGGCGCAAGCGCAATTTATTTGCGCGGTTAAGCGCCGGAGCGGGCGTAACCAAAAGAAAACTTGATGGGTAATCTCAAAGTTGAAATGCCCTAAAGACGCCCGCGCAGGGCAAGGCGCCGGACGGCCCGGGTCAGGGCCGCCTGGGCGCGGGTTTCGTTGAGGTCGTCGCTTTTCCGGGCAAGGCGTTCCTCGGCCCGTTTGCGGGCGGCTTCAGCCCGGGCGAAATCGATATTTTCCGCTTCTTCGGCGCTTTCAGCCAGAATGGTTACGGTGTCGTCCAAAACTTCGGCAAAGCCTCCGGAGAGAAAAACATAGCGGGTGGTGTCCCCGCTGTCGTAGTGCAGGGCATCGGCAGCCAGGGCTGAAAGAAAGGGAATATGCCCCGGCAGGACGCCGAACACCCCCTCTGTTCCGGGGACGCTGACGTAGTCCGCTTCACAGGAAAGGGCTGTCCCCTCGGGGGTGACAATTTCCAGGCGAAGTCCCATGTGCGTTCCTTATTGTTTTTCCTGGCGCTTGGCGTATTTTTCCTCAGCCATTTCGATGCCGCCGACCATGTAGAAATCCGCCTCGGACAGGTGGTCAAGGGAGCCGTCCAGGATGGCGGCAAAGCCTTTAATCGTGTCTTCCAGCCTGACATACCGGCCGGGGGTGCCGGTGAAGACTTCCGCCACATGGAAGGGCTGGGAGAGAAAGCGCTGGATGCGGCGGGCCCGGGCCACCACCAGTTTGTCCTCGTCGGACAGCTCATCCATGCCGAGGATGGCGATAATATCCTGCAGATCCTTGTATTTTTGCAGGATCTGCTGCACGGCCCGGGCGACCCGGTAATGTTCCTCGCCCACCACCTGGGGATCCAGGATGCGGGAAGTGGAATCCAGGGGGTCCACAGCCGGATAGATGCCCAGTTCGGCGATCTGGCGCGAGAGGACCAGGGTCCCGTCCAGGTGGGAAAAGGTTGTGGCCGGCGCCGGATCCGTCAGGTCGTCGGCGGGGACGTAAACGGCCTGCACGGAGGTAATGGAGCCCTTGGAAGTGGAGGTGATGCGTTCTTCCAGGGCGCCCAGGTCCGTGCCCAGGGTGGGCTGGTAGCCCACGGCCGAAGGCATGCGGCCGAGCAGGGCGGAGACCTCCGAGCCGGCCTGGGTGAAGCGGAAGATGTTGTCGATAAACAGGAGCACGTCCTGGCCTTCCTCATCGCGGAAATATTCGGCGCAGGTGAGGCCGGTCAGGGCGACGCGGGCGCGGGCTCCCGGGGGCTCATTCATCTGCCCGTAAACCAGGGCGGCCTTTTCCAGAATGCCGGCATCCTTGAATTCATAGTAGAGGTCATTTCCCTCACGGGTTCGTTCCCCGACCCCGGCAAAGACGGAAATGCCGCCGTGCTGCCGGGCGATGTTGTTGATCATCTCCATGAGGATGACGGTCTTGCCTACGCCGGCGCCGCCGAAGAGGCCCATTTTCCCGCCTTTGGGGAAGGGAATGAGCAGATCCACCACCTTGATGCCGGTTTCCAGCAGTTCCACTGTGGTGTTCTGATCGGTAAAGGCCGGGGCTTCCCTGTGGATGGGCAGGTATTTGTCCGCCTGAATGGGACCGAGTTCATCCACGGGCTTGCCGACCACGTTGATGATCCGGCCCAGGGAAGGCGCGCCCACGGGGACCATGATGGGTTTGCCGGTATCGACGACCGGAAGGCCGCGCACCAGGCCTTCCGTAGCGTCCATGGCGATGGTGCGCACCACGTTGTCGCCCAGATGCTGCGCCACCTCGCAGATCAGATGCGGCGCGTTGGCGTTGTTCGGATTTTCCATCTCCAGCGCGGAGAGGATGTTGGGCAGTTCTCCAGAGGGAAACTCCACATCCACAACCGCGCCGATCACCTGCGCCACTTTCCCGATATTCGCACTCATGGTAGGTTATGCTCCCTTGTGGTCATCCTTTCAGCGCTTCCACGCCGCCCACAATGTCGATGAGTTCCGTTGTAATGGCTGCCTGCCGGGTTTTATTGTACAGCAGGGTCAGATCCGCCACCAGCTCGTCGCAGTTGCGGGTGGCGTTATCCATGGCCGTCATGCGGGCCGCGTGCTCGCCGGCGGAAGTGTCCAGAAGGCCGCGGTAGATCTGGGCCTTGATGAACCGGGGCAGCATCTCCGCCAGCAGCGCGGCTTCCTGGGGTTCATAGCTGTATCCCTGCCGGATTTTCCGCTCTTCTCCGCCGGACGCCTCCGCGGGGACAATGGGCAGCAGGGGCAGGGCGGCGGGCTGCTGCCGGGCCATACTGATAAAGGCGCCGTAGATCAGGATCACCTCGTCCAGGACGCCGCCGAGGTAGTCCTCCATCAGGCGCAGGCCCGCTTTGTTGGCCAGGGAAAAGTCCAGGGCGTTCATCTGCCCGATTTCTTCCAGGGCGAGGGGGAAGCCGAGTTTGCGCACGGCGTCCCGGCCCTTTCGGCCGAAGCAGTAGAACAGCGTCTCTTTGCCCTGGGCCCGCCTGTCCGCGGCCAGCCTGAGGGCGGCGGCGATGAGGTTGACGTTGTACCCGCCGCACAGGCCGCGATCCGAAGTGATGAGGACAATGCCGGTGGTTTTCACCTCGGCGCGGGGCGCCAGCAGGGGATGGTCCGTTTCCCCGGTCTTGCCGGCCAGATCACCCAGGATTTCCTGAAATTTTTCCGCATAGGGCCGGAAACGCTCGATCCGGGACTGAGCGCCGCGCAATCTGGCGGAGGCGACCATATACATGGCCTTGGTGATCTGCTTGGTCTTGGCGACCCCGCCGATCTTGATTTTCACGTCTTTCAGAGAAGCCATTCCCGCCTCCGGGGGATCACGCCTGGAAGTTCTTCTTGAATTCGGCGACAGCCGCCCGCAGACGTTCCTCCAGATCCTGATCCAGGGCCTTTTTGCTCCTGAGATCGTCCAGAATGTCCGTTTTCGCCGCGCGCAAGAACTCCAGAAGCCCCTGTTCAAAGGCTTTGACGGCGCTGACCGGCAAGTCGTCCATAAAGCCCTTGGTGGCGCTGTAAAGGGAGGCCACCTGCTCATGGGCGGGCATGGGTTCGTATTGGGCCTGCTTGAGCAGTTCCACCATGCGCTCGCCCCGGTTCAGTTTTTGTTGGGTGGATTTATCCAGATCAGAGCCGAACTGGGCGAAGGCCGCCAGTTCCCTGTATTGGGCGAGATCCAGGCGCAGGGTTCCGGCCACCTGCTTCATGGCCTTGATCTGGGCCGCTCCGCCCACGCGGGAAACGGAGAGTCCCACATTGACGGCCGGACGGATGCCGGCGTTGAACAGGTTGGGTTCCAGATATACCTGGCCGTCGGTGATGGAGATGACGTTGGTGGGAATGTAGGCGGAGACGTCTCCGGCCTGGGTTTCAATGATGGGCAGGGCCGTCAGCGAACCGGCGCCGTGACTGTCGGCCATTTTGGCCGCCCGCTCCAGAAGCCGCGAGTGCAGATAGAAGACGTCGCCGGGATAGGCTTCCCGCCCCGGAGGCCGGCGCAGGAGCAGGGACATCTGGCGGTAGGCCACGGCCTGCTTGGAGAGATCGTCGTAGATGATCAGGGCGTGTTTGCCGTTGTTGCGGTAATGCTCCGCCATGGCGCAGCCGGAGTAGGGCGCTATGTATTGCAGGGAAGCTGGTTCGGAAGCCGTGGCCGAGATGATGGTCGTGTACTCCATGGCCCCGTGCCTGCGCAAGGTGTCGGCCACCAGGGCGACGGTGGATTTTTTCTGGCCGATGGCCACGTAGAAGCAGTGGATGTCCGTTTCCTTCTGGGCCAGGATGGCGTCAATGCACACGGCGGTTTTGCCGGTCTGGCGGTCGCCGATGATCAGTTCCCGCTGTCCCCGGCCGATGGGCGTCATGGCGTCAATGGCCTTGATGCCGGTGGGCATGGGCTCATGTACGCTTTTGCGGGCGATGATCCCGGGGGCCTTGATTTCCACCGGGGTCATCTCAGTTTGTCCCAGGGGACCGAGTCCGTCGATGGGCTGGCCCAGAGGATTGAGTACCCGGCCCATGACCGCGTCGCCCACAGGCACGGAAAAAATCCGGTTGGTCCTTTTGACGGGGTCGCCTTCCCTCAGGCTGCCGGAGTCTCCCAGGAGGGCCACGCCCACATTGTCCTCTTCCAGGTTCAGGACCATGCCCAGCAAACCTCCGGGAAATTCCAGGAGTTCCATGGCCATGGCCCTGGCCACCCCGTGGACGCGGACAATCCCGTCGCCGACATAGAGCACTGTGCCGGTTTCGCTCATATCCGCCCGCTGGGCGTAGTTCTCAATCTGTTGTTCAATGATTTTGCTGATTTCTTCGGCCTTGATCTGCATAGCCTACTCACCCTTCCTGATGGTGTCTTTGAGGATGGAAAGTTGGGCGCGAAGACTCGCGTCAAGGACCTGATCGCCAAGACTGAGCACGACGCCTCCGAGAATTTCCGGGTTCACGGTGAACTCCAGCGCCAGCGCGCGCCCGGTCTTCGTCTGCAGTTCCCCGGCCAGGGCCTTTTGTTGCTCCGCGCTGAGGGGAACGGCCGTCGCGAGCCGCCCGTGCAGGATATTTTTTTCCTCGTCCAGGAATGCGCCGAACGCGGCGGCAATATTCGCAAGTTCCGTCAGGCGGTTGTTGTCCGCCAGGAGCCGCCAGAAATTGAGCAGGGACTCTCCGGCGCCGAATTTGCCGCCCAGGGCCTCCAGGACAGAGCATTTCTCGGCAACGGTGAAGACAGGATCGTGAAGGACGCGCGCCAGATCAGGGGAGATCGCCAGGGCATCGCGCAGGGCGAAGAGGGCGGCGGCGTATTCCTCAAGTGTGGCGGCGCCGGTCTTCCTGCCCAGGGTGAACAGCGCCCGGGCATAGCGGCGCGCGATGCTGCTGTCAGTCAATGGATCACCACCTTGGCCAGATAGGAATCAATGATCCGCGCATGTTCCGCCGGGGTAAGCCGTTCCAGCAGGAGGCGTTCCGTGGCCTTTGCGATCTCTTCCGCCATCCGGGAGCGCAGGGCGTCCATGGCCGCGTTGATTTCGTTCCGGGCCGAGGCCCTGGCCTGGGACAGGATCTGGGCGGCGGCCTTTTCCGCCTGGGCGACAATAGCCTCTTTCAGGGCCTGCCCCTGCCCCTCATACTCCGCCAGGATGGCCCGCCGTTCTTCCTCAAGGCGCCCAAGGCGCTGCCCGATGGCCTCCAGATTCCGCGCGGCTTCAAGCTTGCGGGCTTCCAGGGAGGCGATTTCCTGGGCAATGGCCGTGGCGCGGTTGGTAAAAAAGGCGGCCGCCTTTTTCCCCACCAGATAGAACAGGGCGCCAGCGAAAAGAACGACATTGAGCAGGCGCCAGATCAGGTTGTTCCAGGATTCGCCGCGCTCCCCCGCCTCGGCGGCGGCCCAGGCCGCTCCGGCCAGAAAGACGGGGAGGCAGATCAGCGTGAGGAGAAGGAGAAACCGATGCACAGAAATACTCCCGGAATTTACGGTTGCCGGAACAGGAGGCCGAGGGGCAGGACCCGCCGCCGACGGGAGGCGGCGACCCCGTCAGCCGAGCATTTTGGCCGCGGCCGCGGCGGCAAAGACCTGCACCCGATCCTCCAGGGCGCGCAGGGCTTCCTGGCTTTGCCGGCCGATTTCCTCTCTGGAGGCGAGGAGAAAATCGCGGGCCTCCGCCTGCGCGGCGCCGAGGATTTCCAGTTCTCTGGCGCGGCCTTCGGCCTTCAGGCTCTCGCGGGCGGCGAAGGCCTGGAGGCGGGCCTCGGCCTGGGCGTTTTCATAGCCGGCCAGCCTGGCCTCCGCCTCCGTGTTGAAGCCTTCGATTTCCGCGACGCATCCTGCCGTCAGCTCGGCCCGTTCGGCGATTTTCCGGCGCACGGGGCGGATCAGAAGGATATTGAGGACCACAACGGTGATCAGGAAATTCGCCAGTTGGATAAAAAGGGTGCTATCCAGCGCGATGATGTTTCCCATGAGCGCAACCTTCCTCCGTTCGCCTTGCCGTCCGGCGAAGCGTTGTCCCTGCGGAGAGGGGCGGATCCCTTCCCCCGCGGCCCCGATCCGGGGAAAGGCCGGCGGGGCATGTCAAAGGGGCCTGTCAAAGAAAGACAGGGGCACGGTATACAAGATTGCCGCTCTTGTAAAGGTTCTGCCGACGCGCGCGGGATCATTGCGGGAGTTGGAATTTATAGCCCACCCCGCGCAGGGTGATGATGAAACGGGGATTCTGGGGGTCCGGCTCGATCTTTTTGCGCAGATTGCTGATATGGACGCACACGGGGCGGTCGTCGCCGTTGAGGATGCTGTCCGCGTCCCAGATGCTGTGAAAGATCTGTTTTGTGTAGAAGACCTGGTTGGGATGGGCCGCCAGGAGCGCCAGGATGTCGAATTCCCGCGCGGTGAGCGTTACGGGCTGGTAGTCGAGGATGACCGTGCGGCTTCCCACGTCAATTTTCAGGCGGGGGTCGTCCACAAGAAATCCCTGCTTGTTTTCCTCCTCGCCTTTGCGCAGGCTGAGCTTGGAACGCCGGAACAGGGCGTGAATCTGAGCGATCAGCACGCTCAGGGCGGGAGGATGGGCAAAGCAGACATCCGCTCCGAACCCCAGGGCGCCGGTGACGTCCGGATCCGAGAGCCCCTCCCCCAGGAGGATCATGATGGCGTCCGTCTTTTCCCGCGTGCGGAGGCAGAACTCCATGCCTTCGCCGTCGGCGGCGTATTCGGTATGCAGCACCAAATCGGGCGGCCGCGATGCTGTCCGGGCGATCAGGTCTGCGGCATGGGCAAAGAGGAGGACCTAAAATCCTTCAGAGACGAAACGCAACCGGATTTGCGTGGCCAGTCTGCCCTGACCGAGGATATAAGTCTTCTCTTTCTGCACGAGAAATCCCGGAGGGTAAAACTATCCCGGAACACTGAAGATAGGAAAGATAATAGGCAGAGAATATCTCCAGCGTCAAGGAAAAGACATGCGCCTTCCGCCGGGGAGAATTTCCCGTATGGCGGGATGCGCGTCCCTGCGCAGGAAAGTCCCGGGCCTGTTCCCCGGCGCGATTTCTCTTCCCGCGGGCGCTGTTGACACTGGTTCGCGGACAAAGTAGACAGGGAAATCAGGAGTCCGGACATGTCCGTTGTCTTTCAAAGCCCGCCCCGCATCCTGGCGGGCGCCGGAAGTCTCGCAGAAGCCGGGACGGAGTGCGCCAGTCTGGGCAAAAAAGCCCTGGTGGTCGCCGGAAAGCGTTCCGCCAGGGCCAGCGGAGCCCTGGAAAGGCTGGAGACCTCCTTGCGGGAGGCGGGGGTCGCCTGTGTTCTCCAGGCGGAGATCGCCTCCGACCCCACTCTGGATGTCGCGGCCGCGGGCGCGGCTGCCGCCCGCGAGGCCGGGGCCGGGGTCATCGTCGCCCTGGGAGGAGGCAGCGTCCTGGACGCGGCCAAAGGCATCGCCGCCCTGGCCGCTTGGGACAGAATCGACGGTTGCCCCAGAGGCGCCGCCCTGCCCCTTGTCTCCATCCCCACCACGGCCGGCAGCGGCAGCGAGGTTTCCCGCGTCGCCGTGTTCACCCTTCCGGAAAAACAGCTCAAGCTGGCCCTGTCCGGGGACGGCCTGATCTCCTCCGTCGCCATTCTGGACCCGGATCTGACCCTGACCCTGCCGCCCCTGCTCACGGCCAGCACCGGTCTGGACGCCCTGGCCCACGCCATGGAGGCCTATCTCTCCCGCAAGGCCTTTCCCCAGACGGATCTCCTCGCCCTGTCCGCCATCCGGCGCATCGGCTCCAGCCTGCTTGCCGCCGTCCGGAACGGCCGGGATCCAGAGGCCCGCGCGGCCATGCTCCTGGGACAGGCCGAGGCCGGGCTGGCCTGCAGCAACGCCGGCGCCGGCCTGGTCCACGCCATGGGGCGTCCTCTGGGGGCCGGCTGCGGAGTGCCCCATGCCCTGGCCATTGCCCTCCTCCTGCCCGCCGTCATGGACTTCAACCGTCCGGCCTGCGAGGAACGCATGGCGGAGATGGCCCTGGGGGCTTCCGGCGGGGGCAGCCGGGACTGCGTCGCTCTTCTGCGCTCCCTCCTGAAGGACAGCGGCCTGCCGGAAACCCTGAGCGCCTGCGGCGTCAAGGAGGCCGCCCTGCCCCGCATGGCCGAAGTCGCGGCGGCAAATCAGAGCGCCCTCCTCAATGTCCGCGCGGCAAGCGCTGGGCAAATCCTGAAACTCTACCAATCCTGCCTGTAATGCCTCCCGGCGATCCTGAAATGACCCCGTCTGCGCGACCCATCCAGCTGCTGCCTCCCCTTCTGCGCAACCAGATTGCCGCCGGCGAGGTGGTGGAGCGGCCGGCCAGCGTGCTCAAGGAACTTGTGGAGAACAGTCTGGACGCGGGGGCCACGGAGATCACCGTCACCCTGGAAGGGGGAGGCCAAACCCTTCTGGCGGTGCGCGACAACGGCTGCGGAATTCAGGCCGCGGATCTGGAACTGGCCCTTACCCGCCACGCCACCAGCAAAATCGTCAGTTTTGAGGAATTGAACCGCGTGGCCAGTTACGGCTTTCGCGGCGAGGCGCTGCCCAGTATCGCCTCGGTTTCCCATCTGCGTCTGGAGAGCGCCCCGGCGGGAGAAGGGGCCTTTCTGGAAATACGCTACGGGCAGGAGAGCGGCAGGGGACCTTCGGCCCTGTCCGGGGGAACCTTGATCCAGGTGCGCGACCTCTTCACCAATGTTCCGGCCCGGCTCAAATTTTTGAAGGCTCCCCCGGCGGAGCAGAAACGCTGCCAGGAGACTCTGGTCCGGCTGGCCCTGGCCAAGCCGGAAACGGGCTTTCTCCTCCAGGCGGGAACGCGGGAGATCCTTCGCCTGCCCCGGGATCTGGGCCTCTTTGACCGCCTTGGCCTGATCTGGCCTCCCCAGGTGACGGAGACCCTCATTCCCTTTGACGCCCTGCGGCACGGCATCCGCGCCCACGGTCTGGCTTCCCCGCCCCAGACGGCCCAGGCCAGGGGGGACCGCCTCTTCCTGTACGTCAACGGCCGGCCCGTCACGGATCGCCTTCTTTTGCGGGCTGTCCGCGAAGCCTACAAGGGCAGGCTGACGACCCGTGAATATCCGCAGATTGTCCTCTTTTTGGAACTGGACCCGCGGGAGGTGGACGTCAATGTTCACCCGGCCAAGACCGAGGTGCGTTTCCGGGAGGAAAGGGCGGTCTTTGCCGCCGTGCTCTTCGCCGTCAGCGAGGCCTTTGCCCGGAAAAACTTTTGGGGCCCGGCGGAAGAGTCCCCGGAGGACGAAGGGGAGGATGGTTCCCCGGCCGGAAGCTCCGCTCCGGGACCCACGGGCCTGCCCCTTCCCTTTGAGCCGGAGGAAGGTCTCCTCCGGGACGAAGGCGGAAGAGTCCCCCGGCCCCAGGGATTCTGGGGGAGCCTGGATCGGCCGGTAATCCTGCCCGGGCCGCGGGTCGCGGAAGCGCAGGCTCCCTACGGCCCGCAAGACGGCGGGCCGGGTCCCCTTCTTCCGGACCCCCCGGCCGGGGGCTATCCCGTCAGCGTGGGTTCCCTGGTTTGCCTTGCCCAGGTGGAGGATAGCTATCTTGTCCTCCTGCAGGGACGCAGCCTGCTGGTTCTGGATCAGCACGCGGCCCACGAACGGGTTCTCCTGCACGCCCTGGAACGGGAAACCGGGCGGAGCCGGCTGCTGGTCCTGCCGGAAATCCTTGCCCTGCACCCCGCCGAGCGGGCGCTGCTGGAAGATCGCCTCCCCGACCTGACCAGACTGGGGTTTGTCCTGGAACCGCTTGCGCCGGAAAGCCCCGGAAGCGGAGAGCGCCTTCAGGTCAGGGGCCTGCCTGCCCTTCTGGAGCGGAGCCGGGCTCTGGAATTTTTGCGCGATCTGCTTGCGGACAAGACGGAGGGGTTTGAGGGCATCTTGCACCTTATGGCCTGCCATGCGGCCATTCGGGCCGGACAGCCTCTTTCCGGGGGGGAGGCGGCCGCCCTGCTGGCCCGCTGGCAAAAGACCCCGGACTGCCTTTTTTGCCCGCATGGCCGGCCCACGGCTGTCCGCTTCTCCCCGGAGGATCTGGAGAGGCTTTTCAAAAGGAAAATGCCGTAGACAGGCGCAGAGCATTGTTTCAAGCGTAAAATGCCATAGCGGGCGCTGCTGCGCCATGCCGCGCAAGGCCGGAGCATTTTTTCCGGGTATACCCCGCGCATGCGCAGACGCTCTGGATCTCCCCATTTCCCTCAGGCGGGCCGCGCCGGGGGCCCGGGGGGGAGGTATTTGCGCAAGGTGGTCAAGACCTTGTCAAAATCCAGGGGCTTGCTGACGTGATCGTTCATCCCGGCCTCAAGGCAGCGGTCCACATCTTCACGAAAGGCGTTGGCCGTCATGGCCACAATGGGCACCTGCCGCGCCCTTGGGGTGTCCAGGGAACGGATGCGGCGGGTGGCTTCATAGCCGTCCATTTCGGGCATTTGCACATCCATAAAAATCACGTCATAGAGCTCCGGCGCGGCGCTGAACAGACGCAGGGCCTCGGCGCCGTTTTCCGCGCAATCGATCTTAAGAAGGGTCGGCTCCAGAAGGGCCATGACTATTTCCCGGTTAATTTCAATATCTTCAGCCAGGATCGCGCGGCAACCCTCAAAATTTTCCGTCGCCCCGGAGGCGTCCGCTTTCTGCTCCACGGCCGGAGCCCTTGTCCGGGAGCACTCCTCAACGATCTCGGCTATGGCGGCCTGAAAAAGGGGTTTGGGCAGAAACCTGTCCACGCCGGCGCGTATGGCCTCGTCCTTGATCAAGCCCCATTCCGTGGCGGAAATCATGATGATCACGGCCTCGCCCGCGCGGCGTTCCTTTATCCGGCGGGAAAGCTCTATGCCGTCCATGCCGGGCATCTGCCAGTCCACAAAGTAAAAATCGTAGGGGCCGTTTCGCTCGATCAGCTCAAGGGCCTCTTCGCCGCCGGCGGCCGCGTCGCAGGCGATACCGAGCTGGCGCGCAAGGGCCAGAAAGTATTCCCGCGTCTCCTGCGCGTCATCCACCGCCAGGGCGCGGAGGGTCCTTCCGTCCCGCCCCGGCGGGAGAAGGGCATCCGGCTTTTCTTCCTCGCCCCGTTTCGCCCGTATGGTGAAGGAGAAGACGGAGCCCTTGCCGGGCTCGGATTCCACCCCTATCTCGCCGCCCATCATCTCGACGATGCGCTTGGAGATGACCAGGCCGAGGCCGGTGCCCCCGAATTTCCGCGAGGTGCCGCTCTCCGCCTGTCCGAAGGAGGTGAACAGGCGCGGCAGGTGTTCCTTGCCGATGCCCACCCCGGTATCCGCCACCTCAAGGCGCAGGGTGCAGATGCCGTCCGCTTCTGAGAGCAGCCGCGCGGCAAGGCGCACGGTCCCCCCTTCCGGCGTGAATTTGGTGGCGTTGCTCAACAGGTTGGCGATAACCTGCGACAGCCTCTGATCATCGCCGATCAGGCGGCGCGGGATGGCCGGATCAATATGAACGCTGAACTCCTGCCGTTTTTCGGCAATGCGGAAGGTGACGACATTGACCACCTTCCGGAGCATCTTTTCAAAGGAAAAGTCCGCGAAGGAAAGCTCAAACTTGTTGGCCTCGATTTTCGACATGTCCAGAATATCATTGATGACTCCCAGCAGATGGGCTGAGGCATCCTCAATCTTTCCCAGGCAGTAGTCCTTGCGCTCCATGTCGGGAGAGGACCTGGCAAGGGTCGTCATCCCGATGATGGCGTTCAGGGGCGTGCGCATCTCGTGGCTCATGTTGGCCAGGAAATCGCTTTTCGCCCTGCTGGCGCGGTCCGCCTCCTCCTTTGCCTGGGCAAGCTCGGAAATATCGTTCATCACCACGACAACGCCCCGGCAGGCGCCGCCCTTTTCCTCGGCCGGCCTGATCAGCACCTGAAAGTCGATTTCCGTCCCCTTGCGCAAGATCACCTTTTCCTTGTAGGTCATCGGCTGGTTGCCGGCCATGACCTTGCGGCATTTTTCGTCCATGCCGGCGATCCAGGCGTCGGACATGGCGGGGGCGAAAAGCGCGGCAAAGGCGACCTCCACCATCTCGCGCATGTCGGCATACCCGAGGAAGGAGACGGTTTTCTCACTGCCCAGCACAAAACGCATGTCCAGATCGAGCAGAAAGGTGATGGCCGGCGTATTGTGCAGCAAGAGGCGGTTGTAAAAATTGGACAGTTCTTTGGCATACTCGTTCGCGTTGCGCAAACGCTCCGTCTGCTCGTGCATGATGGAAAGCGCCCGATAATCCCTCTCCAGTTTTCTGTACTGCCGGGCCAGTTGGGTATGCATTTTTTCCCAGTCATTTTCCGTGGTCATACTCTCTTTCCCTCAGATTGCGGAGCCTCATATACGCGAAATTCCTTTCGCCGGAGCGAGTCCTTCGTGAACCGCCCTAAAACATGCAGAAGGCGATGGAGCAGTTGTGGAATCTGTTGAGCACCTTCTCTTCCCGGTGGAGGGTGGGACAGAGTTCCCCCAGGCAGTAAGCTCCTGCCAGGGTCAGGTGCGCGGGCAGCATCCCGGACAGGATGCGGCCCTCGGCGCCGGAATCCGCGCCGAGGATCATCGCCCGGCCGCAACAGGAGATGCAGAGAATGGTCGAATAGGCGAAGCCGTTCTGCCGCTCCGCCTTCTCCAGGAGGGCCTGCAGGGAATCCCGGCAGGCCGCGGTAATGTCGTCTTTGCTGATCAGGCAGATGTTGGCCAGGGCGCCCACCGGAACATCCCCCAGAAAAGATCCCGACCCCTGAGAGAAATCCAGGCCTGAGATATGCCGCATGAGCGGAGTCTCGTCGCCCTCTTCCCGGGTCAGCATCATCGGATAGGAGGTAAAGGCCAGCAGGGGATCAGGGACGTCGACCTTCAGGCCGAATCCCTCCAGGTACCGGACGAAGGTTTCCTCGCCCACCGTGTAGACGGTGTTGCCCTCGGCCTTTGTCACCCTGCGGATCCGCTCGGCAAAGCGGGAGGTGACGTGGCGCAGGGAGAAGACCGGCCGCACCTGGCCCCAGATGCCGACAGAGACCAGGGAGTCTTTGTATTCCCGCCCGGAAAGAAAGACCCGCGCCCTCTCAAAGTCATAATCGTCCGAGGCCACGCCGCCGATGAGGGGGGTCCCGTAGACGGTCGCGAGCGCGCTGGTGTAGCTGTCTCCAGAAAAGGACATCCCGCAGGGGCAAAAGGCGAACATCAGGCCTGGGTTCCGGCCCGGAGCCGCGTCCGGGGGGGCGCTTTGCCTGTAGGCCTCCGCGATTTTCTCCTCATGGCCGCCTCCCGGGAGCGGGGCTGAAGCCGCCGGGAAAAAGCGGCAGTCGTCCGCCGTCAGAACGAGGAGTACCGCCGCTGTCGTCTGGCGTCCGTCCGGATCAAGGGCGGCCAAGGTTGTCATCCCGGCGACTTCCATTTCCAGCAGATCCTTCAGGGCCGCCGTGACCGAGGCTCCATCCAGATCGGCATCGCAAAACAGAAGGCCCAGAGAATGCTTTTCCAGGACAAGTTTGCCGCGGATGGAAGCGGCGAGCTGCCGGGCCGCGTCAAGCGGGTTGTCCAGCTCAAAGGTGGTCGCCACTGCGCTTTTCATGGGAATCCCCCCCGGGGAATGTTCGTGAAGGAGGCCGTTAAGAATATGCCGTTCACAGGAATATTGCCTGAAGCACGGCCTTTGAAGCAAGAGAAATATCCGGATCGCGGCGCTGCGGGCTGATTGCCTCTGCGCAAAAAATGCTCCGGCGGGCATGAGGCGGCAAGGCCTGTGATCCCAATTTGCTTTCAATAGAAAGCTAATTGGTATGGCAGAGGCGAAGCCGCTGCCCGCAAGTTTTTGAAAAATCAGGCTTTGCCTGTTTTCAAAAACTTTGGCGTCTTGCATTCAAACGAGCTTGAATGCAACTTGGTATGAGATGGGCGCAAGGCGCGGGCTTGCCGTCAGGCGGCGCCCCCAAGGGGAAAAGGCTGCAGGAGGAACATCAGGACGGCGATAATGCAGAGGAAGGGAAAGGCGAAGGCGGCGCTGACGCGCAGCAGGCCTCCTTCCTGCCCGGCAAGTCCGGCGGCGACAGTGGCCAGGGCAAGGTTCTGGGGGGAAAGGAGCTTGCCGATGCAGGCGCCGCTGGCGTTGGCGGCGGCTATCCATACGGGGTCCAGACGCAGGAGGAGAGCGGCCTGTTTCTGGAGGGCGCCGAAGAGGATATTGGCGCTGGTGTCGCTGCCGGTGATAAAGGACCCCAGGGCTCCCAGAAAAGGGGCGAGGGCGGGGTAGGCGGAACCGGCAAGGAGGGCCAGATCGCCGGCCAGTTGCTGCATCATGCCGCTGTAGCTGAGAACCTTGGCCATGCTGACCAGGCTGATGATGGTCATGCCGGGAACGGCCAGGCGGCGCAGGGTGGTCCCGTAAATCCGGACCATGGCGAAGGGGCGGGCGCCCTGCCAGAGGCCGCCGAGCAGGGCGCCTGTAAGGGCCAGGGTGCCGGGGGTGGTCAGCCAGGGGATGATCAGAGGCTTGCCTCCGGGGCCGCTGTACAGGGCAAGGGAGGAGGAAAACTGCCCCAGAAAGAGATGCACGGGAGGCACGAGTTTGCTGGAAAGGAGGACCAGGAGGAAGAGCAGAATATAGGGAGACCAGGCCTGCAACTGGGCCCGGAGGAGAAGGGGGCTTTCGGAATCCGCGGGGGAGGGAGGGCGGCCGTCAAAGGACCAGCTGGTCTTGATCGGGAAAAGGCGCAGAGTGAGGACGACGCAGAGGGTGGAACAGAGGGACCCGGCCACGGCGGCCAGTTCCGGCCCCATGGCGAGGACGACGAGGAATTGGGCCAGGGCGAAGGACAGGCCGGCCGCCAGGGTGGGCAGCCAGATTGCTTTCAAGCCGCTCAGGCTGCGGGTGACGCAGAGGACGATGCAGAAGGGCACCGCCAGGGTCAGCAGGCCGAGTTGCAGGGTGACGGCCAGGGCCAGGGCGGAGACGTCCAGATCCGTGATCCAGGCCAGGGTCTGGACGGGAATCCCCACCACGCCGAAGGCCACGGGGACGGTGTTGGCCAGGAGGCTGACCAGGGCGGCCAGGAAAGGGGAAAAGCCCAGGGAAAGAAGCAGGGCCGTGGGGATAATCACGGCGGTGCCGAAGCCGGCCACGGCTTCCATGAAGCTGCCCAGGCCCCAGGCAATCACCAGGGCCTGGATTCGCGGGTCCGGAGAAATGCCGCCCAGAAGGGCTTTGATCTGGAGGGCGGCGCCCGTATGCTGGGAGAGATTGTAGGAGAAGAAGGCGGCGGCGATGATCCAGAGGATGGGGATCAGGGCGAAGACCGTCCCGTCCAGCACGGCCTCCAGGGCAAGGCGGAGGTCAAGTCCCCAGACGAGGCAGGCCAGGAATAGACTGAGGAAAAGTCCCAGGACGCAGACGGCCAGGGCTTTCAGGCGCAGGACGGCAAGGCCGAGAAAGAGCCAGGCAAGGGGGAGCGCGGCCGCAAGGGATGCGGGGAAAAAAGGGGAAAGGTCCATGTGCTGGCTTCGGATTCGAGGTTGCCGGGGGGCGGTTCGCCCTTGGCCTGTCCATACCCGAGCGCGGGCAAAGCCGCAAGCGGCCGATTTCCCCCTTGACGGGGCCTTTGTCCTGAAGATACGGTTGGCGGACAGGCGGAATATTTTTACGGACGCGGCGGTTGCGGGCAGATCCTCCGCGGAAGGACTCGGGATGTCGTCTCACAGGGATGCCCAGGGCAATGTCCGGATGGTGGACGTTTCGGCAAAGGTTCCCACGGAGCGCACCGCTGTGGCGGAAGGCCGGATTCTGGTCTCTCCCCCTGTTCTGCAGGCTGTGCGGGAGTATTCCGCGGCCAAGGGGGACGTGCTCACCGTGGCCCAGGTGGCGGGCATCATGGGGGCCAAGCGCGCGGCGGAACTCATCCCTCTCTGCCATCCCCTGCCCCTGACGCACTGCCAGGTTTTGTTCAGCTTGGAGGAGGACGGCCTGAAGGCGGTCTGCACGGTCAGGACCGCCAACAGGACCGGGGTGGAGATGGAGGCGCTCACCGGCGTTTCCCTGGCCCTGCTGACAGTCTATGATATGTGCAAGTCCCTGGACAAGGGCATGGAGATTACCTCCATCCGTCTGCTGAAAAAGACCGGCGGCAAAAGCGGCGAATACACCAGAGGCGCGCGGGAATTTTGAGGCGGGGTATGGACAGCCGGGATCTGTGCGACGATTTTGGCCGACGCATTGAGTATCTGCGCGTCTCTCTGACAGATCGCTGTAATTTCCGCTGCCTGTACTGTATGCCGCGCGAGGGGCTTTCCCTTGTGTCCCACCGGGAGATCCTGGGCTACGAGGAACTTTTGCGCCTCTGCTCCGTCACCGCCGCCCTTGGCGTTGCCCGTTACAAGATTACCGGCGGCGAGCCGCTCTGCCGCAAGGACGCCCCCGCTTTCATCCGCCGTCTGGCCGCCCTGCCCGGCGTCCGGGAGGTTACCCTGACCACCAACGGGAGCCTCCTGCCCCCAAGCCTGGACGAACTGGCCGAAGCCGGCCTCGCGGCCGTGACCGTCAGTTGCGATGCCCTCAGCCCGGAGGGGATGTCCCGCATCACCCGCAGCCGGGAAGGGGACTTCGGCCTTCTGGCCGCCGTCATGGCCAGGGCAAAGGTCCTGGGACTGCGCGTGAAGATCAATACCGTCCCCCTCCGGGGGCACAACGAGGGGGAACTGATCCCCCTGGCCCGTTTCGCCCTGGAAAGGGGCTATCATATCCGTTTCATTGAACTGATGCCGGTGGGACCTGGAAAGGATCTGGCCGGCGTCCCCGTGGCGGAGGTCGCCGCCCTTCTGGAGCGGGAATTCGGGCCTCTGGAGCGCATGACCGACAGGGTCGGCAACGGGCCGGCCGTCTGCTATGCCGTTCCGGGGCAGACCGGGATCATCGGCTTTATCGCCGCCCTCAGCCGGCGTTTCTGCCAGGACTGCAACCGGGT
>JAISNZ010000090.1 GCA_031275955.1 Desulfovibrio sp.
CCCGCGCCCTGGCCGTGGACCCGCGCATCCTGCTCATGGACGAACCGGCCAGCGCCCTGGACCCCCTTGCCACGCAGAAAATAGAGGAGACCATCCGCGAGCTGAAAAGCCGCCTGACCATCATCCTCGTAACCCACAACATGCAGCAGGCCGCGCGGGCATCCGACCGCGCGGCCTTTTTCTACCTGGGCAGGCTGGTGGAAGAGGACGAGACGAAGACCCTGTTCACAAGTCCCCGGCTGAAGCAGACCGAGGACTATATCGCGGGCAGATTCGGATAGCGCGTCTATAGCGATGAACGCTGGGATGCGTAAGTGATGAACGCTGGGATGCGTATGGCCCTCACCGGCGTTCGGGACGAACGGCCTCTGAAAAGATATGCCCCCTCGGGGTTCGGGGCGGAGCCTCGCCACATCAGTGTTTCCTTGGGGGAAAGCCGGGCTCGTCAGGAGAACCGCGGCACCTTTTGGAGCCAGCCCGCGGGGGCCTCGGCCTTGCCTGTCTGGATGGCGGAGTATCGCGTATACAGGGCGAGGGAATGCCTGCCCACCTTTCCATCGCCGACGGTATAGATCGTGCCGTCCTCAAGACAATACCGGCCCACAGGGCTGACCACGGCGGCCGTGCCGAAACCTCCGGCCTCAATGACGGCTCCGGAAGCGACAGCGGCAAGAAAATCGTCCAGGCGGACGCTCTCCTGTCTGGCCTTGACCAGTCCGGCTTCGGCAAGTTCCAGAACGGACAGGGAGGTGACGGAGCGGAGGATGGTATCGTCGAAGGCGGGGATGATAAAGGTGCCGTCGGCCAGAACGTGGTAATGGTTCATGGAACCGGCTTCCTCAATGTGGGTGTTGTCAACGCTGAGGTAAAGGACCTGCGCGGCGCCATAGGCATGCGCCTCTTCGGCGGCCCGCAGGGAAGCGCCGTAATTGCCGCCGCACTTGGCCGCGCCGGTGCCGCCGGGCGCGGCCCGGTGAAACCGCCTGCTGATCAGCAGGGTGATGGCTTCGGAAACGCCGCGGGCATAATAGGGGCCGCTGGGCGACAGGATCACGCAGTATGTATAGGTCCTGCTCGGTTTGACCCCCAAGGCGTCCATGGTGGCAAACATGAAGGGGCGGATATACAGGGAGGACTCCGCAATGACGGGACACCAGTCGCGTTCCACGTCAATAAGGCGCATAACGGCTTCCTGCTGGACCTCGGCGGGAATGGAGGGCATGCACATGATGGCGGCGGAGTTGTTCAGCCGTTCGGCATTGAGATCGCCCCGGAAGACGTAGATCTCGCCGTCGTCGTGGCCAAAGGCCTTGATGCCCTCAAAGATGGTCTGGCCGTAATGCAGGCACATGGCCCCGGGGGCGAGAAGAAAGGGCTGATAAGGGATAATGCGGGCGTTTTGCCAGGCGCCGTCGGCATATTCCATCTGAAACATGTGGTTGGTGCGCAAAAGACCGAAGCCGAGATCCGCGTCCCGGCCGGGCGGGGACTTCCGCCGCGATTGGGGAAGAAGGTCATACTCCACGTGCATATCCACCCCGCTGGCTGAAAATCGGAAAGGGCGGCGAAACATCGCCCCGGGCACGGGAAAAGCGCCCGAATCTTTCCAGACAAGTGCCCTCTTTCGCCCGCCTTGTCAACAACGGGACCAAGGGGCCAGGGCTTTCAACTGTTTTCTGATGCCGGCCCTTGACAAAAGCGCAGGGACCAACTACAGACAACCGTCCGCCCCGCGCCCCTCCTTGACGGACTGGACTGCGCGGCGCGTTGTTCCCGTCGATGTCCCGGCGGGTCCGCGATGTCTCGGCCCAACCGCCGGAACGGCTGCCTTCCCGGCAGTCGCCGGTATTACGCAACGGAAACTCCCTGGGAGGAAAAGCCTTGGCCAACCACAAATCCGCCATCAAGCGCCATAAACAGAGCCGGAAACGGGCCGAGCGGAACCGGGCCGCCCGGACGCGGGCCAAAAATGTCGTCAAGGCCGTCCGCGTGGCCCTTCTGGAAAAAAATCCGGAAAAAGCCGCCGGCGCTCTGACGACCGCCACCTCGATCCTGGATAAAACAGCCGGGAAAGGCATCATCCACTGGAAAAACGCCGCCCGCAAAATTTCCCGCCTGACCCGCGCCGTAAACGCCGCCCGGGCTGAACACCAGTAGCGCGGCAGCCGGATTCCCCATATATCATAACAGGTATTCTTGCCACGCATCCTCGCTGAACTTAATTTCCATCGGCCATGCGTTCCAACTCGTCGAGAGTTTTGCTCACTGTCCGTCCCTCGTTCAACTGGGCGAGGGAATTCCTGAGGGCCGCCTGATTGGCGGAGCTGTAAAAAGGGTCCGCGCGGGGCCGGAAGGGCAGGCCGTTCTCCGCCACCATCTGGGTCAGAAACAGGCGGACGGCCGCCGAGAGATCCAGGCCCATGCCGGAAGCCACCTCTTTCGCCCTGCTTTGCAGGCTGTCATCAAGCCGTATCTGTAAAGTCGCCATCTCCGCGCCTCCTGTTTGCGTAGGGATAATATGATGATTTTGTATAGCCAAGTCAATACGGACGCTTGCCAGGGCGAGCGCTTCCCCTGTTGCGGATCGGAGCGTGCCGGTATATGCTGGACGCAGGCCGCGATCCCGCCGGACGCCGGATCGCCCCTTCCCGTCAATCTGCGAGGTCGTCATGTCGGTTCCGCCATGGAAAGGGATTCTGCTGGCCGGCGGTTCCGGCACCCGCCTTTACCCCCTGACCCTGAGCGTCAGCAAGCAGCTGCTGCCCGTCTACGACAAGCCCATGATCTATTACCCCCTTTCCGTCCTTCTGCTGGCGGGCATCCGGGAGATAGCGGTGGTTTCCACCCCCCGCGATCTCCCTCTGTACGAGGCTCTGCTGGGTGACGGCAGCCAATGGGGCTGTTCCTTCCATTATGTGGAGCAGCCGCGCCCCGAGGGGATCGCCCAGGCTTTTCTTCTGGCCGGGGATTTCATCCGCGGAAGCCGTGTCTGCCTGATTCTGGGGGACAACATTTTTTTCGGGCACGGGCTGGACGCGCTT
>JAISNZ010000188.1 GCA_031275955.1 Desulfovibrio sp.
TTTCCAAGAGTCCGGTCATGGTCGACTTGTCCATTCGGCTTTGGTGCGCTTTAACGAAACCTGAAATCTTCAGGCTATGGCAATCACAAATGATGTATATCTTTAGGTGAACACTCTCAATTTTTCTAAAAAGTCAAGAACTGAATAACCCTGGCCTGTCGCGGCCGTTCTGTCGCGGCCGTTCTTGACAAAATACCCGCCTATGTGCTTGCTGAAAGCCGTGTTTGAAGGGTTTGCGAGGCCCTTGCGTCGGCCTGTCCTGGACGGACAGCCTCCGCCTCCCCTGTGCGGAGAACCTTGCCTTTCCTCTTTTTCCGGGAGACGAGATGGGATTTTTCACCCGCCGCCAGGCCATGGGCGCGGCGGCCCTGGCTCTGGGCTTTGGCGTTTTTCTTTCCCGCATCCTCGGGCTGGTCCGGGACAAGATCATCTCTTACCACTTCGGCGCCGGGGACGAGGCGGACGTCTATTTCGCCTCCTTTGTGGTTCCGGATTTTCTCAACTACCTTCTGGCCGGCGGCTATTTCTCCATCACCCTGGTGCCCCTCCTGGCCACGGCCTTTCACAGGGACGAGGCGGACGGCTGGCGGTTCTTTTCCGCCGCCGTGGCCTGGGCCTTTCTGGCCATCGCCCTCCTGACCCTGGTTGCCTGGGCTCTGGTTCCCGCCCTTGTACCTCTCGCGGCGCCGGGATTTTCGCCGGAGAAGCAGGAAAGGCTGGCCTTTTTCCTGCGGATCATCCTGCCCGCCCAGGTCTGTTTTCTGCCCGGGGCCTGCTTTTCCGCCATGCTCTATTACCGGCGCCAGTTCCTGGCGCCCGCCCTGACCCCGCTGATCTACAATCTCTGCATCATTGCCGGCGGACTGCTCCTGTTTTTCCATTCCCCCGAACGGGGCATGGAGGGTTTTTGCTGGGGGGTGCCGGTCGGGGCCTTCCTGGGGGCCTTCCTCCTGCCCTTTCTGGCTGTCCGGGCCGGCGGCCTTTCCTTTTCCGCCCCTTCGCGGGCCGTCCTTCGGCACCCGGCCATGAAGGCCCTCCTGCTTCTGGCCCTGCCCCTCATGCTCGGGCAGTCTGTTGTCGCCCTGGACGAGCAGTTCGTGCGCGTCTTCGGCTCCCTGACCGGCGAGGGCGGGGTGAGCCTGCTCAACTACGCCCGCCGCGTCATGCTTGTGCCCGTGGGAGTGGTGGCCCAGGCCGCCGGGCTGGCCTCCTATCCCTTCCTGGCCGCCCTGGCCGCGGAAAACAACCGGCGGGCCTTTGACGACACCCTGAACAGGGCCGCCGGGACGACCCTGCTTGTCGCCCTGCCCCTGTCCCTGTGGATGATGACCATTGCCGTTCCCCTCATGCGCCTTCTCTTCCAGCAGGGCCTTTTCAGCCCCGGAGCCGCCGCCCGCTCTGGCCTCCTCCTGGCCCTGATGCTGGCTGCCGTGGCCTTCTGGGCCATTCAGCAGATCATCGGCCGCGCTTTCTACGCCCACAAGGATACCCTGACCCCGGCCCTGGCCGGAACCGCCGTCACCCTTCTGGCCCTGCCCCTCCAGTATCTGGGGGCGACACGCCTCGGCCCGCCGGGCGTGGCCCTGGCGGGAACCCTGGCCGTCACCCTCTACGCCGTCCTCCTCTGCCTCCTCTGGACCCGCCGTTTCGGACCCAACGGGCTGGCCCGCATCCCCGGAACAGCCGCCCGCGCCCTCCTCCTCTGCCTGCCGGCCTGCGCCGCCGCTTACGGCGTGACCCTGCTGTCGCCCTTTCCGGAGCATTCCCTGCCGGGGGCCTTCGCGGCCATCTGCGTCAGCGGCCTGGCCTTCGCCCTCCTCTATCTGGGCCTGGGGCGGATCCTCGCCCCGGCGCTCGTCTCGCCCTTTCTCCGCTTAGGGGAAAAGGCCCTGCGCCGCCTGCGGCGGGAGCGGAAAGAATAGGAATCGACGGGCATTTGCCCTACCTTTCCATTTCCCGCCGGGCGTCGCGCAGTTCGGCGGCGGCTTTTAGGTCGTCGCGCTGGTCGTGGAGTTTTTTGCCCCGGCCGAGGGCTAGTTCCACCTTGATTTTGCCTCTGCTGAAGCGCATGTTGGTGGGGATGAGGGCGAGGCCCTTGCGGGAGGTTTTTTCCGCCAGGATATTGAGTTCGCGTCTGTGCAGGAGGAGTTTGCGCTCGCGATCCGGGTCGTGCCCGGCATAGCCGGCGTTGGCGTAGGGAGCGATGTGCAGGCCCACGAGAAAGGCCTCCCCCTGGCGGAAGAGGACATAGGCGTCGCGGAAGTTGACGCCGTTGGCGCGGATGCTTTTGACTTCCGATCCGCCGAGCAGGATGCCCGCTTCGACGAACTCCAGAAGTTCATAGAAATGGCGGGCTTTTTTATTGCGGGCGATGAGGGAGGAGGCGGAGTGCTGGTTCATGGGCTGCGGGGGGTTAGAGGTAGGTTTCCGGCTGGGCGATGAAAAAGGAGATGTCGTCGGCGAAGCGGGTGTGCAGGAGCGGGCGGATTATGTTGGAGATCACGTGGCTTGTGGGGGCGTAGAGGGCCCGGTAGAGGAGCTCGCGGCATTCGGCCACGTTGCTTTGGCGGATGAGGTGCTTGATGCCGGCGATGGCGGGGATGGCGACGGAAATTTCGTCTATGGCCATGCCCAGGAGAATGGGCAGGCAGTAGGGATCGGACCCCATTTCGCCGCAGAGGCTGACGGGGATGCCGGCCTTGTGGCCCGCATCCGCCACATATTTGACGGCCCGGACGACCGCCGGGTGCAGGGGCTGCTGCATGTGGGCCACCAGGCTGTTGGCGCGGTCAATGCCCAGGCAGTACTGGATGAGGTCATTGGTGCCGATGCTGAAAAAGTCGGCCTCTCCGGCCAGGATGTCGGCGGTGAAGACGGCGGAGGGCAGTTCAATCATGATGCCCACGGGGATATGGGGATCAAAGGGGATATTGGCGGCTTCCAGTTCTTGTCTGGCTTCATTGAGGAGGGCTTTGGCCCGTTTGAATTCCGGCAGGCCGGAGATCAGGGGCAGCATGAGGGCCGCGTTGCCGTGGGCGCCGGCCCGGAGGATGGCCTTGACCTGGCGGCGGAAGAGGTCCGGCCGGCGCAGGCAGTAGCGGATGGCCCGCAGACCCAGGGCCGGATTGGCCTCATGGGGAATTTCGCCGCCTGCGGACAGCTTGTCCGCGCCGATGTCCAGGGTGCGGAAGGTGACGCGGCGCGGGGCCATGGCGGCGACCATGCGGGCATATTCCGCGTAGAGTTCCTCTTCTGAGGGCAGGGTTTTTCCGGCCAGAAAGGCGTATTCCGTGCGGACGAGGCCGATGCCTTCGCCTCCGGCCGCGAGCAGAACGGGGATGTCGTCGGCCGTGTCCGCGTTGGCGGACAGGATGATGCGCTGTCCGTCCTCGGTTTCCGCGGGGTAGAGGGCATTTTGGGCAATGCGCTTTTCGTGGGCGGCGAAGAGGGCCTTTTTTTCGGCGTAGGCGGCCGTCTCGTCCCTGCCGGGACTGAGCAGCACTTTGCCCTGCAGGGCGTCGACGATGAGATCTTCTCCGTTCCTGACTTCCTCGCTCAGGCCGCGGACGCCGACAATCGCGGGCAGGCGCAGGTTGCGGGCCAGGATGCCGGAGTGGGCCGTGCGGCTGCCTTCTTCCGTGACCAGGGCCAGGAACCGGCGGGGGATCAGGTTCCGGGCGTCGGCGGGGCTGATGTCGCGGGCCAGGAAGATGCTTCCGGCGGGGCAGGGGATCCGGGAGGCGGCTTCCGGGCGGATCAGGTGGTTGAGGATGCGATCCGCCACCAGGCGGACATCCTGGATGCGTTCCCGGATATAGGGGGAGGCGAGGCGGCGGAAGATTCCGGCAAAGGCGGCCAGGCTTTCTTCCAGCGCCCATTCGGCGTTCATGCGCTGTTCCCGGATGCGGCGTTCGCTTTCGGCCAGGAATTTGGGGTCCTGGCAGATGAGCAGATGGGAGGTGAGGATCGCGGCCTGATCCGCCAGATCCGGGGGCAAACGCCTGCCAGCCTCCACGAATTCGGCCTCCGCGGCGGCAAAGGCGGCGCGCAGGCGGGCGATTTCCCCCGGCGCGTCGGCGGGATCGACCTGATCGTGGCGCGCGGCGGGGGGGGCGCGATCCGGAAAGACGGCCGCGCCCATGGCGATGCCGGACGAAACGGCGAACCCGTGCAGAATGACGCGGGCCATCAGCCGTCCTCGCCCAAAAGGGGGTTCTGGAAAATCCGGGACAGGGTTTCCGCCGCCAGGAGAGCGTCGCTCCCCGTGCAGATCAGGGTCAGGGAGGCCCCGCGCGGGGCGGAGAGAAAGAGGATGTCCAGGATGCTCTTGGCGTTGGCGGAGGCTCCCTCCAGAGACAGGGTCACCTCGGAGCGGAATTGGCGGGCGGTCTGGGCCACCCTGGCCGCCGGCCGGGCGTGAAGGCCGAGATCGTCCAGGACGCGCACCGAGCGGGATACCGTGGGGACAGGGGGGCTGGAGGACATGCCTGACTTTCCTGGTTGGCGTGGTTTAGGGGGCTTTGCCCGTTCAAATTCCCCGGCAGGGGCAGCCTGGGAGGATGAGTCCGCCCTCGCTGACGTTCGGGGCGAACGGTCCCCGCGTCCCCGTTCAGGCGGCAGGGCGCGGAGCGTCATGCCGCCCGAACGGGGGGGCTGGGGGCATCATGCCCTCCGGCGGGGTCCGGGGCGGAGCCCCGGTTCTTCCCTCTCCCGCTGTTGCCGCAGGAGATCATAGATTTCTTTGCCGCTCCAGCCCAGGGTTTGCAGGCGGACCCGGCGGGCCGTCTCGCGGTTCCCGCCGCCCCGGGCGCTTTCCGCCGCGATGCGGGCCAGGACGGTTTCCGGGGAGTCCCGCGGTTTTTCCTCGGGGGGGCCGATGAGGACGGTGATTTCCCCCTGGAGGTCAAGGGCCCGGGCGGCTGATTCCTCCAGGGGAAAGAGGAGGAACTCCTCGTAGGTCTTGGTGATTTCGCGGGCCAGGCAGACCTCGCGCCGTCCCAGCGCGGCGGCGGCGTCGAGCAGGCTGGCGGGCAGGCGGTCCTTGCGTTCAAAAAAGACAAGGGTGGCGGGCAGGCGGGCGTAGGGAGCGAACAGGGCCTCCCGCTCCGATTTTTTGCGGGGGAGAAAGCCGAGGAAGACGAAGGGCTGGGGGGGGAGGCCGCTGGCGCAGAGGGCCGCGGTTACGGCGGAAGGGCCGGGGATGGGGGAAACCCGCAGGCCTTCCCTGCGGCAGGCCCGCACCAGCCGGTAGCCCGGATCGGAAAGGAGGGGGGTGCCGGCGTCGGAAATGAGGGCCAGGTCCTGGCCGGAGCGCAGGCGTTCCAGAATCTGGGGCAGGCGGGTTTCCTCGTTGTGGTCGTGGAAGCTGATCAGGGGGGCCGTCAGGCTCAGGCCGCAACGGGAGAGCAGGAGACCGGCCCGGCGGGTGTCTTCGGCCAGGACGGCATGGGCCGTTGTCAGCGCCTCGCGCGCCCTGGGCGAGAGGTCACCAGGGTTGCCAAGCGGCGTGGCCACTATCCGCAGCGCGCCCGATTGCGATGACATTGCGATGTCGCTCCACATCCAGCTGCCCGTTTGGCAGGCGTTCCACACAAATGAGGTCAAAGCGGCAGGGAATGTCCCACAGCCCTTGTTCCGTCAGGTAGAGCCGGGCGGCCTGGGTCATGTTGCGCCGTTTCTGGGCCGTGAAGGCGGCGTGGGTGGGGAAAACCGTCCGGTCCTCCCCGGGGGAGCGCTGCCGGGTCTTCACCTCCGCAAAGACCAGGACGCCGTCCTCCAGGGCCACCAGATCCAGTTCCAGGCGCCTGTGGCGCCCCCGGGGACGCCAGTTGCTGGCCAGGATCCGCCCGCCCTGCCCGCGCAGAAAACGCGCCGCGGCCTCTTCCCCCGCCCTGCCGAGGGAGAAACGGGCCGCCCAGGATGTGCCGGCCCCGCGCGCTGTCTCGCCTCTGCCCATGGGGCGAATCATGCCCGTATCCGGGGGCGGATGCAAGGGAGAAAAAATCTTGGCCTTGCCTTTTGCCGCTGATTGTGCAAATTATTGCAGTTTCCGGAGATACTGATTTTTGCGGAAAAAGGATTGGGCATGGAAATCGCCGAATACGACCGGGACCGCAGTTGGCTGATCACCATGCTCCTGACCCTGGTGGTCATCGGGGTGTCTCTCCTGATTTCCATCTGGCAGACCATGAATCACCAGCGCGAAGCCGAGGAGCATCACCTTCTGCTCAGCACGCGGGCTGTTTTCCTGGCCGTGGAAAGCTCCCTGCGCCGGGGACCGGTGCGGGCGGAGGAAAATCGCCTCACCGCGCGCACGGAAGAGCTCTTTACCCACCTGCAGGAAGACGGAGACGTTCTTTTTGTGGGCATCATTGACTCCCGCGGCGAACGGTTGCTGACCTCCGCCATCCGCGGCGACGCCCCGACGGATCTGCCCGGCTCCCTGGTGGAGGCCCTGTTCGCCGAGGGGGAATGGCACGGCCGCTTGACCACCGCCCGGCACACCGCGTATGTTTACGCCAGGAAGCTGGCCCCCGCGCGGCCCCAGCGGCTGCTGAAGGACGAGGCCGGGGAAAAGGATCCGGTTTTTCTGGTGGTGGGCGTGGATATGGAACAGCGCCTGGGATCGTACGGCGGCTTTCGCAAAAACATCCTTTTCCAGGTCGCCTATATCCTGGCCGCGGCTGTCTTCATCTGGATTCTCGGCCTCAACCTGCTGGCCCGGCGGGAACAGGCCCGCAAAGCGGCCGCCCTGGAAAGGTTTCAGGCCAAGCTGCTGGATAACCTGCCGGACGGCCTGATCACCCTGAATCCCTCCCGGAACATTCAGGCCGTCAATCCGGCGGCTCTGGAAATTCTGGGGTATGCGCCGGGGACTCTGGCGGGCAGGCCAGCCACGGACCTGCCGGAAGAGATCGGCCGCTGCCTTAGCCGGGCCGACAAGGCGGCCTTCCCGGCGGCCTCCGCCTGGCAGCGCGCCAGCGTCAAGGGCAAGGATCTGGAGGTTCTGGTTCTGCCCCTTGCCGACGACAAGGACAACGCCTATCTTTTGATCCTGCGGGACCGCACCCGGCTGCGCCGTCTGGAAAAAAATCTGGCGGACGCGGAAAAACTGGCCGCCATCGGCTCCCTGGCCGCGGGAGTGGCCCATGAGGTCCGCAATCCCCTCAGTTCCCTGCGGGGGTTTGCCCAGTATTTCGGCAAACGCTTCAAAGGCCACAGGGAGGAGGAGGAATACGCCGCCGCCATGGTCCGCGAGGCCGACCGCCTGAACCGGGTCATTACCGATCTGCTCTTTCTGGCCCGGCCCAAGTCCCTGGCCCCCCGGATGCTTCTTCTCGAGCCTGTGGTCAGGGAGGTGATCAGCCTGCTGCGCTTCGATCTGGAGCAGCGCGGCCTGAATGCGGACACCCGCCTGGAGGCCGGGGAGGTGTACGCCGACGAAGACGCCCTGAAGCAGGCCCTGATCAACCTTGTGCTGAACAGCCTTGAGGCCCTGGCCCGGACAGACGGCGGGGATTTTTGCCGGGAGCCGCCCCTGGTCCTGGCCTCGGGCAAGACCCCGGAAGGCGTCTGGATCGAGGTGCGCGACCTTGGCTGCGGCATGACGGAAGAGCAGCAGGCTCAGGCCTTTGAAGCCTTTTTCACCGCCAGGGCCCACGGCACGGGCCTGGGCCTTGCCCTGGTGCAGCGGACCATGCTGGACCACGGCGGCACGGCCGGGATCGTCTCCTCCCCCGGCAAGGGGTGCGTGGTCTCCCTCTTTTTCCCCTCGCCCCGCATTGCGCAGGAAGAGCCGGTTCTGGAGCGGACCCTGGGGCTTCCTCCGGCTCTCCGGGCGGAACGGGATTTTCCCTTCCCGCCCCAGACCCCGTTGGAGAAGCCCTCCCCGGGGCAACCGCGGAGTAGGCCGTGAAGGGACTGCTCATCATTGATGACGAGCCCGGACACCGTCTCATGGTCCGCGCTGTGATGGAAGACGCCGGCTGGCGGGTTTTCGAGGCGGCCTCGGGAGAGGATGGCCTGCGCATTGCCGCCGTTTCCGGGCGCCAGATCCAGGTGGCCGTCGTGGATATGCGCATGCCCGGCATTGACGGTCAGACCACCTTGAGCCATCTGCAGGAGGCGCAGCCGGGCCTGCCTGTTGTCCTGCTCACGGCCTACGGCACCGTCGGCACGGCCGTCGAGGCCATGAAAAGCGGGGCCTTTGATTATCTGGTCAAACCGGCGGACAATGACGAGCTGATCCTGACCTTGAACCGGGCCTGGGAATACAGCCGCCTCCTGCGGGAGAACGAACGCCTGCGGACGGAACTGTCGGGAGAAAACGCCCTCTCCGCCCTGGTGGGGGCCAGCGCGGCCATGCACTCCCTGCATGAGTTCATCCGTCAGGCAGGGCCCAGCGAGGCCACGGTCCTGATCATGGGCGAATCGGGCACCGGCAAGGAGCTGATTGCCGAGGCCCTGCACGCGGCCAGCGGCCGGAGCAAGAACCCCCTGATCAAGGTCAACTGCGCCGCCCTGCCTGCCCAGTTGCTGGAAAGCGAGCTTTTCGGCTATGAGCGCGGGGCCTTCACCGGCGCGATCAAGGACAAGCCGGGGCGTTTCCAGCTGGCCGCGGGGGGGACCCTCTTTCTGGACGAGGTGGGGGAGATTCCCCTGGATCTCCAGGCGAAATTGCTGCGCGTTCTGCAGGAGCGCGTTGTGGAGCCGCTGGGTTCGGTGCGCCCGCGCGCCGTGGATGTCCGCATCCTGGCCGCCACAAACCATAACCTGCGCCAGGCCGTGATCAACGGAACCTTCCGCGAGGATCTCTTTTTCCGCCTCCACGTCCTTGAGGTGGAGGCCCCTCCCCTGCGCGACCGGCTGGAGGATCTGCCCCTGCTGGTCAGCCACCTGCTGCGGGGGCTTTCCCAAAAAAACAGGAAAAATATCCGCAGGGTCAGCCCGGCCTTTCTGCGGCGCCTGAGCGCCTATCCCTGGCCCGGCAACGTGCGGGAGTTGGAAAATGTCCTGGAGCGGGCGCTCATCCTGAGCCGTTCCGACGTTCTGGACACGGACTCCCTGCCGCCCCAGATTCTGCAGCCAGGCCCGTTCCGGCCCGAATTTTCCCCGGCGCCGGGGCAGTCCGCTCCCGCCGCCCTTTTTCCCTCCCCTCCTGTTTTCGGCGCCCCGCCCGCCAGGACTTCCCTGCTGGAAGAGGCCGAGAAGGAGGCGCTGATTCAGGCCCTGCAACTGCACAACGGTCATCGCGAACATACGGCCGGGGCCCTGGGCATCAGCCGGCGCACCCTGCAATACAAAATCAAGAAATTCGGCTTGAACCGGCGATAGGGGAGAGACGTAAGGAGACATGTCCCGCATGAAGGAAAAAGATCCGCAGCCCCGTTCCGGCCCCGGCAAATCCCGCAGCGCCGCTGAGGCGATCATCGCCCTGGATCGGGATCTGATGAAGCTCCTGGTCCGCAGGACCGCCCTGGTCGCCCGCCTCCGGGAAGGCAGAGGCCATGCCTCCTCCCCTGCCGCCATTCAGGCGGAAAAGGCCGTGCGCGTCGCCTTTGAGGCCAATGCCTCGGCCTTCAGCAAAGATCCGCGCTTCACCGGAAAATTTTTTTCCCTGCTCCAGGACCTGGTCCTTCTTTCCAGGGAGGAGGCGGAAAAAAAACCCGGTTTTGTCCTGGCCCCTGCCCGAAAGCCCGTCCGGCTTCACCTCGCCGGGCCGGGTTCCAGCCGCGCCGCCCGCATGTGGATGAGCCTCGCCGCCATGAGCGGCGCTCCCCTCGTCCTGCCCGGACTCCCCCTTTCCGAGGCGGTTCTGACCTGCGCCAAGGCCTTGAATCAGGCCGGCGGCGTCGTGGAATGGCTTTCCGAGGCTTCCGCCGCCCTCACCGTCGCCGGGGGAGGCGTTCCTTCCTTTGCCGGCAAAACGCTCTTTCTGGGAGAGGACCCCCTGAGCCTGTATCTGGTCTGTTTCCTGGCCCTCCACAGGCCGGGCATTCTCCGCCTCACCGGCGGCCCGGAACTCAAGGAGGCGGATCTGGCCGGGCTTCGCCATATCCTGCCCTCGCTGGGGGCGCGCCTGGCCCACGTTATCCCCCATTCCCAAGGGCTTCCAGCCAATCTGGAATGCTCCGGGATTCTGCCGGACACTCTCGTTCTGCCGGCGGATCTGCCCCTGGAGGGAGTCTGCGCCCTGCTCCTGGCTCCCCTTGTCTGGGACCGGCCCATGACTTTCAACCTTTCTCTTCTGCCCGCCGCCGTCGCCACCACGGCCCTGGTGGAGCTCAGCGCCCTTTTCGCCGAATGCGGCGCCGGGGTGGAGTCCCGCGGTCCCTGTCTGATCTATGCCCCGCAGCCTCTCCGGATCCCGGAATCTCCCCGCCTGCCCCTGGACCCGATCCTGTCCGCCTATCTCCTGGCCTTCCCCGCCTTTGCCGGGGGGGCGGTCACTCTGGAGGGAAGATGGCCCGCTTACCTGCCCGAGGCCCAGGAGGCCCTGCACCTGTTGCGCTGGGCCGGCCTGCGGCTGGAAATCAACGCGGACTCCCTCTCCTCGGCCCCGGAAAGCTCCCCTCCCGGCCTTTTGCCGCCGGAAGAGCCGGAGGCGGCTCTGCTGCCGCTGGCAGCGGCCGTCCTTGCCCGCGACAGGCGCCGGAACAGGGGAGATGGCTCCTTTCTCCCGGCCCCGGAACAGGCGGCGGCGGTCCAGAGTTTTTTTGCCGCTCTGGGGTTGTCCCTGGACCTTCCGGAAGCGCCCCGCCGGGCGGAGGCAAAACCGGATTCCGGCGCCGGGAGGGAACCGGAGCGCCCGGTTCCCGTCTGGATCTGTCCAAACGCCTGCGGGGGCCTGGCCCTGGCCCTGGTCTCCCTTGTCCGGCCCGGCGTTCGTCTGGCCAATCCGGATATCGTGACCCGGGTCATGCCCTCTTTCTGGTCCCTGTTCAACTCCCTGCCGGACGGCGTTGCCCCGGCGCCTCCCCCGCCCGCCGCGCCAGAGCCCTCCCGGCTTTCGCCCAGGCGCATCCGGACGGAACAGGGCCGGGAGGAACCAAGAAGGTAGCCTGGGCCTTAACCCTTTTTCCCTCACAGGAGGCACTATGGAACTTCTTTCCGCGGCCATGGCCGACAATATCGGCAAGGGCTCGATGATCCGCCGGATGTTTGAGGCCGGTATCGCCCTGAAACGGGAACATGGGGAAGAGGCTGTCTGCGATTTCAGTCTGGGCAATCCGGATCTGCCCCCGCCTCCAGCCGTGGCGGACGGCCTGCGCTCCCTGCTGGGCGGAATGGACAAGCCCTTTGCCCTGGGCTACATGCCCAACGGCGGCTTTGACTGGGCCAGAAACGCCCTGGCCGTCCACCTTTCCGGGGAACAGGGGGTTCCCCTGACGGGCGGGGAGGTCATCCTGACCTGCGGCGCGGCCGGCGGCCTGAACTCCCTGTTCAAGGCCATCCTCAATCCCGGGGATCAGGTGCTGGGCATTGCCCCTTATTTTGTGGAATACGGCGCCTATGTCGGCAATCACGGCGGGGTCTTCCGCGCCGTGCCCTCCAGGCCGGAGACCTTCGCCCTGGACCTGGACGCCCTGGATGCCGCCATTACCCCGGAAACCCGCGCCCTGATCCTGAACTCCCCGAATAACCCTACGGGACAGGTTTACAGCCGCCGGGAAATCACCGACCTCTGCGCCCTCCTGGAGCGCAGGTCCGCCCGGACAGGGCGGCCCATCTTCCTGGTGGCGGATGAACCGTACCGCTTTCTGGCCTATGACGGCGTTGAAGTCCCCGCCCTTCTGCCTCTGTATCCCTATGCGATTGTCGCCAGCTCCTTTTCCAAGAATCTCTCCATGCCCGGCGAGCGCATCGGCTATCTGGCCCTTTCTCCGCGGATGGAAGGCCGGGAGGACCTGATGGCCGGCCTTCTCCTGGCCAACCGGATCCTCGGTTTTGTGAACCCGCCGGTCATCGGACAGCGCCTCATGGCCGCCGCCCTCGGCTCACAGGTGGACGCCGGCGTTTATGAGCGCCGCCGCAACGCCATGGCCGAGGTCCTGAAAGAGGCAGGCTACGAGTTCCTTCTGCCGAAAGGGGCCTTTTACTTCTTTCCCAGGGCCCCGGGCGGCGATGACGTCGCCTTTGCCGATACCCTGCGGCGGCATCTCATCCTGGGCGTCTCCGGTTCCGCCTTCGGCGGTCCGGGATACTTCCGGCTGGCCTTTTGCGTGGAGGAAGCCGTCATCTATCGGGCCGCGCCAGGATTGCGGGCCGCCGTCAGGGAGTTTGCCTAAGGCGGCGCCCGGGGAACGGGCGCATGCAGGACGCAGGGCGTTTCTTCCTTTTTTTGTCCGGATGAGAGCGAAATATTCCCCGCAAATCCCGGCCCGGATCTTGCATGAATCCCGGCGGCGGCAAAAATTCGGCGCGACAGGCGCAAGGGGCGCCCCGCGCGGGGTCCGGCTTGCCGCTGCCGGGGCGCTGTGGCGCGGGGGCAAAGGACGGTGTGGCTTTCAGGCAACAATTGTCCCTGAGGGCAATTTCAGCGGATCAGGCTGAAGGAGTATCGTTCGACAGGGGCGTAGTTATCGGTGAGGGGAGGGCAGTCGGAGGGGATGGGGCGCTTCCATTCCCTGCGCAGGAGGGAGGCGATGGCTTCCGGGACGGCGGGATCGTGGGGGTCCGGCAGGGACCGGGGCGTTTTGAAGGCGAGGAGGATGATGTTCTGGACCTCTTTGCCGTGGTAGGGAGTGCGCACGGCAAAGACGCGGATGTCGGGGAAGACGGCGGCGAAGGCGCGATGGATGGAGCGGAACAGGCGTCCGCTGTCGCCTTCAAGGGAAGCGATGACGTTCATGATCAGGATGCCGTCGGCGCTGAGCAGGGCGTGGATTTTTTGGGCGGCCTCCACGGTGCCCACATGGAAGGGGACGGTATAGAAGGAATTGAAGACGTCGGCGAAGATGAGCTGATAGGAGGCGCGTTTCTCCCCTTCCGGGGGTTGGGCCGCGCGGTTCAGGAAGCGGCGGGCGTCCTCGTGGAAGATGCGCAGCCGGGCGTCTTCCCGGGGAAGAAAGAAGTAGCGTTCGGCCGCCCTGGTCATGCCGGGGTCCAGTTCCACCACGTCCAGGGTGAAAGCGGTGGAAGCCGGAGCGGCCTTTCCCGCCAGCAGCCACTTGGGGATGGAATAGCCGCCGCCACCCAGCATGAGGATGCGCGAGGCGTCAGGATAGAGATAGGGGCCCAGGGCATAAAAGCGGGTGTATTCGAAGATCAGTTCATCGGGTTGATCCAGGTAGCAGCCGGACTGGTAGCTTCCGGGGTTGGTCAGGAGCAGGCGGGCGGGCCGGCCGAGATGGTTCCGGGTGAGAATGCGGATGCTGGAGTAAGGAGTTTCCGTGGTGAAGGCAAGGCCCTCCTCGGCGGCCTTGCGATCCGCGATCTGCACGCTGATTGCGAGGCCGGAGAGGAGAAGGGCCAGGAAAATTTTGGGCGGCAGGGGCCGCGCCCTGACCAGGGCGGCGGCCAGGAGCAGGCAGGCGGCCACGGCCAGGGTGATTTCCCTGCTGCCGAACCAGGAAATGAGGACAAAGCCGCCCAGAAAGGCTCCCGCGATGCTGCCCACGGTGGAGACGGCGTTGAGGCGGCCGATGACGGCGCCCGAGGTGTCGCTGCTGGTAATGGCCAGGCGCGTGGCATAGGGAGAAACCATGCCGCAGAGGATTCCGGGAAGGGCAAAGAGCACAATGGCCGCGCAGACCGTGGCGACATAGAGGGATAAGGAAGCATGGCCGAGTTGGCGCAAAACAGGGCCGTGGGTCAGGGCGGTGAGGAGAACGCAGCAGGAGGCCGCCAGGAGAATGCCCGCCAGGATGGAATGGGCGCGCCGGCGGCGTTCCCCAGGATTTTTTCCCTGATCCAGAACGGCGTCCGCCAGTTTCCCCCCGCACCAGTAGCCGAGGCTGAGGCTGGCCAGAATTACGCCGATCAGGCTGGTCCAGACGATTGTGGAGGTGCCGAGTTCCGGCGCGAGGAGGCGGGCCCCGACCATCTCCAGAACCATGATGGCCAGTCCGTTGAGGAACATGACAAGTGCGAGCATGGGGCCTCGGCGGCTTCGCCGTACCGGCTGGGGGAAATCCCCGCCGGGTTTTCGGGAGGGGAAGCCGGCGATCCCCATCCGGCAAGGCTCCGGAGTTCCCGGAAGTTGGGAGGAGTATTCCCTATTTCGCCGCCAAGGGCAAGACCGGATTCCCCTTCCGGAAGCAGGGAAAAGGGGCGCGGCTTGTCTTGTATTTTTTTAGAATTATTCTATGCTCATCCTCCTGCCGGGGCGCGGTCCCTGGCAGGCGCAACCGAATAATGGAGGTGCCGGTGAAAAAGAGTCGCTGCCCGCGCGCGATCCCGGAAAAGAGGCGCCTGGCGGGAAAGGGGTTTTTGTTTTCCGCTGTCCTGCTTGCGCTGTCCGCCGCGTTTTTCCTTTTCTGGGCGGGCGCCGTTCCCGCCTTGGCCAAGGCCCCGAAGGCGTGCGCCCGGGCGGTCGTCCCGCCGGACGCCGCTCGTCCCGTAGCCGCGAAGGAGATCGCCTCCGCCGCGAAGCCGGATCGTCCCGCGCGGGCCCTTCCCCGGATTCCCCTCAAGGGAAGCGCGGCCGGTCTGAAAAAATTCTCTCCCCGCGTCTTCCTCCTGGAAGGCGCCCCTTCTCCCGCGGCCGCCCCGCGCAGGCCGCCTTCCCTTGAGAAGGTTTTCGCCGTGACGCCGCGGGACTCCGGGAGCGCGGAGCGGAAAAGCTCCTCCCCGGACGATGCCGGGCGGGTGGAACTGTCCGGCAGTGTGCCCTCCCATCCGGAAAGCCGGATGGACGTTGAGCGCAGTCCTCTGCCAGGAGGAAGGCACACCCTGTCCAGCGAGGAGTCCGGCACAACCCCGGAAATGAGCATGTCCGTCAAAATGAGCCCCAAGGCCTCCGCCCGATTTGCCCTCAACCCCCAGGACGAGTCTTCGCCCCTGTATTCTCCCCATGCCAAGGGGAACGACTTTGCCGCCACAGGGGTCTACCTTGATCTGGAGATGCGCGAAGGGGTGCAGCTCCAGCTCGGAGGGGAAGTGCGTTCCGCCGGTTCCGATTCCCTGGGCTCCGCCGACAATGACGCCGCCGGCGCTTCCGTGGGCTTGCGCTGGAGTTTTTAGGGCTTTCGGGCAAAAGGAAGCACGCCAGATCAGAGTATCCCTATACGGGAAAAGTGCATGCATCCGGACTATTTCAAACTTTTCGGTGTATCCGCGGAACTGTCCTTGCTGACGATTGAGGACAAAGTCGGTTGCGTCAACATGATGGAACGTCTGTTCATGCTCGAGGGCGTTCTGGCCACGACCTTTGCCAATTCCCTCTCCACCGGTTCCGCCTTTGCCGATTCGGAAGCGGCGCAGCAGACCTTTCTGCGCTGCATCACCCGCGCGCATCACGCTCTGCCGCTGCGCGCCGATATTCTGGCGGTTCTGCAAAAAATCACGCCCTCTGAGCAGCGGGCGCGCCAGGCGGAAATACTGGACGCACTCGTTCTGCCCCAAGCGCTGAACGACAAAACGTATACAACCGAATCGCGGGAAGAGGAAGCGGAGGCCGCCTATTCCGCCTTGCTGGACATGCTGGCCGAAAACCCGGCCCATGTCGGGGCGGCTGACGGTTTGTTGCGGCTGGATTATACCTTCGGCCGCGATCCTTCCTTCTGGCTCGGCCGCTTCCATTGCCCGAAGCCCCTCGCGGACCTGTGGAGATCCACGCTCTTTCTGCACTACGCGGGGCGGGGACGCTGGAAGGAAGCCCTGCCCCTGTGGGAGCGAATTCCCGAAAAAATCCGTACGCCCTATCTGCAGGTGTACGCGGCGGACAATTATCTTCTGGCGGGGGACAGGGATTCCGGTCTCAAGGCCTATGCCGCGGCCCTGCGCCGGGACCCCTCGCTCCATCCGGTTTCCCTGCGCCTGGACGCCCTGCTTTCTCCGACGGCGCCGCGGCCGGAACTGCTGCGGGAAAGGAAGACCGCCATCTGCCTCTACTCCTGGAACAAGGGGGCGGTGCTGGAACAGACCCTGCGCGCCCTGGCCGGAACAGACACGGGAGACTCGCCCGTCTTTGTCCTGCTCAACGGCTGCACGGACGACAGCCTGCCCCGCGCGGAGGCCCTGCGGGAGATCTTTCCGGGGCGGAGGTATGACATCATCACCCTGCCCGTCAATATCGGCGCGCCGGCGGCGCGCAACTGGCTCATCCACCTGCCGGAAGTGCGGGCTTGCGATCATCTGGCCTTTATGGATGACGATGTGATCATGCCCCGCGACTGGCTCGTCCGCTATCTCACCGAAATGGAAAAAGACCGCAGAACCGGCGTTGTCGGCTGTAAAGTGGTTTTTCCGCCGCAAGGGGAGGACGCCCCGGTACTGCAATATCTTTTTCGGAACGTGAATGCTTTCCTCCTACGCCACGGTCTTCTCAAACTGACGACAACGGAACCGGCCCAGGGGATACGCGACACCGGACTGTACACCTTTACGCGGCGCAGCCTGGGCGTCATGGGCTGCCTGCATCTGTTGCGGAGGAGCGCCCTGGAGGATGCCGGGGATTTTGACATCCGCTTCTCCCCTTCCCAGGTGGACGACATTGACCATGACCTCTGCCTTGCCCTGAAAGGCTGGAAGATCGTCTATTGCGGCGAGGTGACCTGCGAGCACCACCAGAACTCCGGTATAGGCACGAACAGACGGGCGCGGCATTCCCAGGCCTCCCTCGGCAGCATATTGGGCAATGACGTGAAGCTGAATTTCAAGCATGAGTCCGATTTTTCCGCGTTGATGCAACTCGCCGGGGATTTGTAGGGCGAAACCGCCAATTCCTTTAAGGAAGCGCTGATTTATCGGGGCTCCGCCCCGAACCCCCTCATTTCGTATTCCATTGAAATACTTAACGGGGGTGCAGGGG
>JAISNZ010000040.1 GCA_031275955.1 Desulfovibrio sp.
TCCGGCTGTATGCGAAACTTTCCGGCATGACCGGCACCGCGGACACCGAGGCCGTGGAATTTCAGGAGATCTACGGCCTGGGGGTCATCTCCATCCCCACCCACATGCCCATGATCCGCAAGGATTTCCCCGATGTCATCTACCGCACCAAGGAAGAAAAATACGAGGCCATCAACGCCAAAATCCGGGAACTGTATGCCGCCGGGCAGCCGGTGCTGGTGGGAACCATCTCCATTGAGACCTCGGAACTGCTTTCCGCCAGACTCAAAAAGGCCAATATTCCCCATAACGTCCTCAACGCGAAGCAGCACGAGCAGGAAGCGGCCATCATCGCCGAGGCCGGGCAGCGCGGCAAGGTGACCATCGCCACGAACATGGCGGGCCGGGGCACGGACATTGTCCTGGGAGAACAGGTGCGCGAACTGGGAGGGCTGTTCATTCTCGGCACCGAGCGCCACGAGAGCCGGCGCATTGACAATCAGTTGCGCGGTCGTTCCGGCCGCCAGGGAGATCCGGGCTGCTCCCGTTTTTATCTTTCCCTGGAAGACGATCTCATGCGCCTGTTCGGCTCGGATCGCATCTCCAAAATTATGGGCACCCTCGGCCTGCGCGACGGCGAATCCATTGAGCACCGCATGATCTCCCGGGCCATTGAAAACGCCCAGAAGCGGGTGGAAGGGCACAACTTCGAGATCCGCAAGACCCTTCTGGACTATGACAATGTAATGAGCCAGCAGCGCGACGTCATCTATTCCCTGCGCCGGGACGCCATCTTTCAGGGCGATGTGGAGCGGACCATCGAGGAATTTCTGGACGATACCCTGGCCGACATTTACGCCCCCTATGAGGCCGCCCGGGGGAAATTGAATCCCGAAGAGGAAGAGGCCATGCTGGCCCGTCTTCAGGAGGTCTTCAACATCAGCCGCCAGTGGACGGAAAACCGTCTGCCGGCCCCGGAGGAGGCCCGCCTCTGCGTCCTGGACAGCTTAGGCTCCATCCGCGCCGCGGCGCCCGCCATCTACGGCGACGTTCTCCGCTATTTCCTGCTGGAGGAACTGGATCGCTGCTGGAAGGAACACCTGCTGAACATGGATCACCTGCGCGACGGCATCGGCCTGCGCGGATACGGCCAGCGCGATCCCAAGCAGGAATACAAACGCGAAGGCTTCTCCCTGTTCCAGGAGATGATCTACCGCATCCACGAAAATATTTTCAAATCCCTGACCCGGCTGCGCCTCCAGACGGTCCCTGACCCCGAGGCCCCGGCTGCCGAGGCCCCTCCCGAGGCGCCTTCTCCTCAGGCCGGGTCCTTTACCCACAAAGATCGCCTCGGCGCCATGTCCTATTCTTCTCCCGCTTCTTCCTCCGCCGGCGTCAGACCCTCTCCCCAGCGCCGCAAGACCCCGAAGGTGGGCCGCAACGAAAAATGCCCTTGCGGCAGCGGCGAAAAATATAAAAACTGCTGCGGCCGCAGAACATAAAAACAGGCCGCCCGGTCCCGCCCGGGGGGAGGCCTCCGGAATCTCTGCCCGGGGCTCTGCCGCCGGAAATATCCCGGAAACAGGACAAGGAGGACGCCATGAGCATCGCGCAGCCCGTAGGGTTTCTGTACAGCACGGCCTCGGGGGGATTCAGGACGGTGGGGAGACAGGATTTGGCTCTGGTGCTGAGCGCGGGGCCGGCGGCGACGGCCGGAGTTTTCACCCGGAATCTGTTCAAGGCCGCGCCGGTCCTGGTTGGTCAGGAACGAATCCGGGAAAGACGCGCCGGCCGGGCGGTGCTGATCAATGCCGGCCAGGCGAACGCCTGCACAGGGGAGAGAGGGCTTGCCGACTGCCGGGAAACCTTGGCCCTGACAGCCTCGGCCCTGGATCTGGCGGCGGAGGATATTCTGCCGGCCTCCACCGGGGTTATCGGGGCGCACCTGCCCATGGAAAAATGGCGGGCGGCTGTGCCGGAACTGGCGAAAAACCTTGGCCGGGCGAAGCTGGAGGATGTGGCCGGGGCCATCATGACCACGGACGCCTTTCCCAAATTCGCCGGGGAAAGCGCGCGTCTGGCCGGCGGCGAAATCGTCCTGGCGGGCGTGGCCAAGGGCGCGGGCATGATTTGTCCTCAAATGGCGACCATGCTGTCCCTGGTTCTGTGCGACGCGCTCCTGGCCGTGGAGGACTGGCGGGACATGCTCGCCAGGGCGGCCAGCGCGACCTTCAACCGGGTTTCCGTGGACGGCGACACCAGCACCAACGACACCCTGTACGGTCTGGCCAACGGCGCTTCCGGGGTCCGGGCGGAGAGCGGGGCCGACCGCCGCCTGGTGGAGGAGGCCCTGACGCGGGTTCTGGACAAGCTGGCCTATATGCTGGTGCAGGACGGCGAAGGCGCCACCAAGGTGCTGCGCATCCGGGTCAGCGGCGCCTCCTCGGCCCAGGAGGCGGAAAAAGCCGCCCGGGCCGTGGGACATTCCCAATTGGTCAAGACGGCCATGTATGGCCGGGACGCCAACTGGGGCCGCATTGTGGCCGCCCTTGGCCGCAGCGGGGCTGTCTTCGCCCCGGAAGAGGTCCGGATCAGCCTGTGCGGGGTGGAATTGTTCCGGGATGAACGCCCCGTCAATCCGGATGCCGATGCCCTGCTCAAAGACCCCATGCGGGAACGGGATCTGCACCTGGAGATCGTCCTTGGCCGGGGAGAGGGCGGGTATACCCTCCTGGCTTCGGATCTGGGGCACGAATATGTGAACGTCAATGCCGACTACCGGAGCTGACATCTCCGCGGAGGACAGGGGAGGCGCGAGCCGGAGAGATTCTTTCCGGGCGAGGGTAAAAATGAGGGAACGTCTGCGCATGGGCGGGGCCATCCTGCTGATCAAGCTGTTTTTTATTGTCCCGGTGCTGCATTTTTATCTGGTGGGCTGGAGAGGACAAATCATCTGCGCGGGGGTCAGCGTCTGTCTGATGCTTCTGGCCTTTTCCCGCATCCGGCCGCGCACGCCGGACCTTCTGCTTCTGCTCTACGGAGAGATTGTGCAGTTTCTTTCGGTGCTGGCCTGGATTTTTGTGGCCGCCCGGAGCAGGGTCGAGGTGGAGACGCTGGGCGCGATCTACCGGCGGAGCCTGGAATTTTCCTGGGATGGGGAGGTGTTTTTCTTCACTGTCCTGGGAGGCGTCTTCCAGGCCGTGCTGCTCTCCGTTTACCGCAGCGCCGCGCGCTATGACCAGGGCTGGCGCGACTGAACGGGAAAGCCCGGCATTCTTTGCGCAAAAAACGGAGGATAACTTGACAACGCCCTCCGGATGGGGCAGATAAAGGGCGCGGCGCATTGGCGTGGGGCTGTAGCTCAGTTGGGAGAGCGCTTGAATGGC
>JAISNZ010000209.1 GCA_031275955.1 Desulfovibrio sp.
TCCAATGAGTTTAAGATCTTCCTGCTTCAGCCTTCTTCCCCATCTCGCGATGGCCCGCAAGGACAATTTTCCACATAAAAGTCCGGCTATGATCAGTGTCAAAATACTTAGCAATGAAAAGCGACGTCCCGAAGGATTTCTCGGATCGGGTATCTGCCCCAGACAATCCCATAAGGTAGCCAGTTCAGTTTGCATAGGCATTCCTCCGTGGCCATATTTTCAAGAATTTTTCTAAAAAGTCAAGAACCGAATAACCCTGATTCCGCAGCTGGAGCATGGACTTTTTTCCCCTTCCGAACTAGAGTAAGCCGCTTTTCGACCGCGCCCCTCCCCTTCAAGGATGCTCCATGCCCAGGCAGGACCACATACGCAACTTCAGCATCATCGCCCATATTGATCACGGCAAGTCCACCCTGGCCGACCGCATTCTGGAAAAGACCGGTCTTGTCACCGACCGGGAGCGCCGCGATCAATATCTGGACCGCATGGATCTGGAGCGGGAGCGCGGCATCACCATCAAGGCCCAGACCGTGCGCATTCCCTATGCCGCCGCGGACGGCAGGCGCTATACCCTCAACCTCATCGACACTCCCGGCCATGTGGATTTCAACTACGAGGTCTCCCGCTCCCTGACCGCCTGCGAGGGTTCCCTCCTGGTGGTTGACGCCTCCCAGGGAGTGGAGGCCCAGACCCTGGCCAATGTCTATCTGGCCCTGGATCACAACCATGAGATCATCCCCCTGCTCAACAAGGCCGATCTGCCCAGCGCCGATCCCCGGCGGGTCCGGGAGGAAATTGAGGAAGCCATAGGGCTGGACTGCGCGGGAGCCCTGGTCATCAGCGCGAAAACCGGCCTTGGCGTGGACGCGGTCCTTGAAGCTATTGTCAACCGCCTCCCGGCCCCGGAGGGAGACCCGGACGCGCCCCTGAAGGCCCTGATCTTTGATTCCTGGTATGATCCCTACCAGGGCGTCGTCGTTCTTTTCCGGATCATGGACGGCACTCTGAAAACCGGCGACGCCATTCGTCTCTTCTCCACCGGGAGGGACTACGAGGTCCTGCGGATGGGGGTCTTTTCCCCGGAAACAGAGGATATTCCCCTTCTGGCCGCCGGCGAGGTCGGCTTTCTCTGCGCCAACATCAAGGAACTGGGCGATGCCCGCGTGGGCGACACCATCACCCATGCCGGCCGGCCGGCCGCCGAAGCCGTGCCCGGCTTCAAGGCGGCGCAGCCCATGGTTTTCTGCGGCCTCTACCCCACGGACAACGCCGACTACGAAGCCCTCAAGAGCGCCCTGGAAAAACTCCATCTCAACGACGCCTCCTTTTCCTTTGAGGCCGAAACCTCCCAGGCCCTGGGCTTCGGCTTCCGCTGCGGCTTTCTTGGCCTCCTGCACATGGAGATTATCCAGGAACGCCTGGAACGCGAATTCCAGACGGAAATCATCGCCACCGCCCCTTCCGTCGTCTATCAGGTGGACACCACCGACGGCAAAACCCTCTTTCTGGACAACCCGGCCAAACTCCCCGATCCCGTCCGGATCGCCGCCTTCCGCGAACCCTTCGTCCGCATGGACATCCACACCCCCAGCGAATATGTGGGCAATATCCTGAAACTGTGCGAGGAAAAGCGCGGCCTGCAAAAGGACATGCGTTACCTGACCGCGAACCGCGTGCTGATTGCCTATGAACTGCCCTTTGCCGAAATCGTCTACGACTTTTTTGACCGCCTCAAGTCCTCCACCAGGGGATACGCCTCCATGGACTATGTTTTCAGCGACTACCGCGAGGCGGACCTCGTCAAGCTGGACATGCTCATCAACGGCGATCCGGTGGATGCCCTGGCCGTCATCCTCCACCGCGACAACGCCTACCGCCAGGGCAGGGCCGTGGCCCTGCGGCTCAAACGGGCCATTCCCCGCCAGCTTTTCGAGCTGGTCATCCAGGCGGCTATAGGCAACAAGGTCATCGCTCGCGAGCGCAACCCGCCCATGGGCAAAAACGTCACGGCCAAATGCTACGGGGGAGACATAACCCGCAAACGCAAACTGCTCGAAAAACAAAAAGAGGGCAAAAAACGCATGAAACGCATGGGCAACATTGAATTGCCCCAGGAAGCCTTCCTGGCGGCCCTGCAAACAGGAGACGACTGATGGCTGAATCCGGCCTGTACCAGACACCCTTGCAGCATGTGCTTGAATACGCCAAAATCATCGTCTACGCCGTTGCCATCATGCTCTTCATCCGGACCTTTCTCATCCAGCCCTTCATCATTCCTTCCAGTTCCATGGAGCAGACCCTGCAGCCAGGCGACCGCGTCTTCGTCTCCAAGCTCAGCTACGGCATCCACCTGCCCTTTATCAGCAAGGAACTTTTTTCCCTGGGCGAACCCCGGCGGGGAGACATCATTGTTTTCCCCTATCCCCGAAATCCCGGGATCGACTACATCAAGCGCGTTGTCGGCCTGCCGGGGGACGTCCTGGAAATCCGCGGCAAACAGCTCTTGCGCAACGGCGAGCCAGTTCACGAGGACTACGTCACCCATTCCGCGCCGGTCAGCCCCGGCTGGCGCGATTTCATGCCCCCAACCACCGTTCCCCCCGGCAAACTCTTCGTCATGGGGGATAACCGCGACAACTCCCAGGATTCCCGCTACTGGGGCTTTGTGGATAAGGATACCGTATATGGCCGGGCCATTGTCATCTACTGGTCCAGCCTAAATTTCACCAACATCAGCTGGAGCCGCATCGGGACCCTGCTCTGAATGCCGCTCCCCGCACGGACCGCGCATGGCTTTGTTCTCCCGCGCCTTTCTCGGCCTGTACAGTCTGGCCTGGCGGGCGGCGCGGCCCCTGCTTCGCCGCCATGCGCGTCTGGCCGACGGCTTTGCGGAACGCCTTCTGCCCGAAGGCTGGCCCAGCTTCCCCCCGGATCCCGGTCCCTGCCTCTGGCTTCAGGCCGCCTCTGGCGGCGAAGCCCGGCTGGTACGGACCCTGGTCAACGCCCTGCCGGATCTTCCGTATCTCGGGCTGCCCCTCACCTTGCTCTGCACCACCTGTACCCGCCAAGGGCTGGATATTCTGGAAAAAACAGCCACGGACTCATCCTTGCCCCCCGGCCTGACTCTTCTTCCCCGCTACCTGCCACTGGACATTCCAGCTCTCATGCGCGAAGCCGTGCGGGCCGCGCGTCCCAAAGCCATTGTCCTCCTGGAGACGGAGCTCTGGCCCGGCCTTCTGGATGCCGCCGCCCGGGAAAGGGTTCCCTTCCTCATTCTCAACGCCCGCATGACGCCCAAAAGCCTGAGCGGATATTCCCGGCTGCGGCCCTTCTGGCGGGAAAGGCCCCCGGCAGCGATTCTGGCCGTTTCCCCGGAAGACGCCGCCCGCTTCGCCGGTCTCTTCGGCCCGGCCCCCGTGGCCCTGATGCCGAATCTGAAATTTGACCATATCCCGCGTCCATCGGCCGCCGCCCCTTTTCCCGATGCCCCGCCAGCGGTGGCCCTGGCTTCCGTCCGCCGGGAAGAGGAATCCCTTCTCCTGCCTGTCGTCCGGGATCTTTTCGCCTCTTCCTTCCAGGGCGCCCCTCTCCGCCTGATCATCGCCCCCCGGCACATGCACCGCGTCCCGGCCTGGCGGCAACTTCTGGCCTCGGCCGGCCTGCCCTGCGTCCTGCGATCCTCCCGCCCGCAAGAACTCCCTCCCCTACTCCTCTGGGATACCTTCGGCGATCTGCCTCTCCTCTACGCCTTGGCCGACAGCGTCTTTGTGGGCGGCAGCCTCGCCCCTCTGGGGGGCCAGAATTTTCTGGAACCCCTGGCAGCCGGGGTCATCCCCTGCGTCGGGCCGCATATCGCCAATTTTCACTGGGTGGGAGAAGAACTCTTTACCCTCCGTCTGGCCGTCTCTCTCTCCTCTGTCCGGGATCTCGCCCCGGCCCTGCGGGCGGGCATCGCCCGCGCGGCTCAAGCGGCTCCCGCCTGGCATGAGGCCCGCCTCGCCGCCCGCAGGGAGATCCAGGCCCGTTTCCAGGCCTGGCTCCTGCCGCGCACCGGCGGCAGCCTTCAGGCCGCCGGGATCCTGGCCCGGTTCGCGGCCGCCTTGGAAGGAGATGGGACGCGCCCCGCGGAGGATGAGCCTAAGGTGGGGAGGCGGCCGTAACCCGCCGGGAAACACCGCCTGCGGGCCGCCCCGGCGCGGCGCGAAACGCGCCTTGCCTTTACCCGTGTCTTTTGCTAGGACTGCACCCACGCGGAGAGGTGTCCGAGCGGCCGAAGGAGCACGACTGGAAATCGTGTATACGTGGAAGCGTATCCAGGGTTCAAATCCCTGCCTCTCCGCCAATGAACTCAAGTAATTACTGTAAAACAGCAGACTTTTTTTCTGGCTCATAATTCTCGCTATGTGTGATTTCATGCGTGATCGACTCAAAAATATCGGCCGCGCCCATGTCCACACCCAGATCATGAAGGTATATTTCAGTGGTTTTCAAATTTTCATGCCCCAGGATTTTTTGGGCGCGCCGCGGATCATTGAAAGGGGTGGCAACAAAGTGTCGGAGGCAATGAGCTGTAAACAGAGGGACTTCGGCTTTTGCGCAAACGCGCTGGAAGAGATATTTCATTTCACGGCTCTGGCGGGTATAGCCCAACCCTGTCCTGGGATTGGTGAAGACATAGACCTCGCCGCCAGTCCTTATCCCGTTGAGTCGAGAAAAAATTTCCTTCAATGTGTCACTCAGGGCAATTGTTCTGGACTCTCTGTTCCCGCCGCGGCGTTTTGATGTCCACAGCCGGACGACACCACGGTCAATGTCCACATTCTCCCAAGTTAGGGAAATGCTGATTTATTCGCGGTTTCAGCGCCAATCTCCATTAAACTGAACTTCCAGAGGGTAGTGTCCAGAATTTTTCGCACTTTTGGTAGCCGCCATGTGGCGTCGGTTTTGGCGCTGCCTTGAGGAGCCGGCGCGGGCCTTGCGAGCGATACCCCTCAGATGTATCGCGGC
>JAISNZ010000218.1 GCA_031275955.1 Desulfovibrio sp.
AAAAAACTCCAGCAGAACCTGCCAGAGCCTCCTCCTGTCCAGACCGCCCGGACCCAACCCCGGACGGAGGCGGAGCAACCCCGACCGCCCGCCATCCAGACCCGGGAGGTGCCCCAGAAAGCGGAAATCCAGCCCTCGCGGGTCGCCCCTCCGGCCCCGGAGGTCCCCGTTATCCCCAAAGAACCGCAACGCGCGCCCCCTCCCGCGCGCAACGCCTCCCGGCCTTCGCCGCCGGCCAGAAACGCCAGCCGGCAGCGGCCCGCGGAAAGCCTGAACAGCGCCCTTGCGGATATGGCGCAACAGACCCGCCGCCCCCGCAGGAGAGAGGATCTTTCCAGCGCCCTGGCCGACCTGGGGCGGGAGATCGGCGGATCAGGCCAATCCCGGGGCGCCGGCGCGGGGACGGAGGGCGGCGCCGGCCTCGGCATCGCCGGGGCCTACGCGGAATCGGTGGCCTCGCGCATCAAACCCAACTGGGCCATGGCGGAGCGGACCGACCGCACCAACTATGTCGCGGTCGTCAGCCTGAACATCAACGCCGACGGCGTCATCCAGAATGCCGTGATCAAAACTCCCTCGGGCAACAGCCTGTTCGACGCCTCCATCATCCAGGCCGTCCGGGCGACCCGCCAGGTGGAAGCGCCGCCCGGAACGGAATTCATGAATCTGGACATCACCTTCAGCCGTGAGGTCCTTTCCCGGCGCTGATCCGACGCCGGCGCGCAAGGAGCATCGCATGCACAGACCTTCCCTCGGCCGCGCCCTGATCCTTCTTTCCCTTGTCCTTCTTCCGGGGATCGGAAAAACGGCCCAGGCCGCCCCCCTGATGGGCTACATTGAAGGAGCGGGCAAAAATACCGTCAGCGTCGTCCAGACCACCCCCTTCGGGAATGCCGGCCGGGCGGCCGAACTGCAGCGGGCCGTCAGCGACAATTTCTCCCTCCTGCCCTTTGTTGAGGAGATCAACGCCCGCGGCGTGCCCGGCGGCCCCTCCGTGGAAGCCCCGGGCGGCAAGGGCGTGAATTTTGAGCGCTTTGTCCTGGCCGGCGTGAACCTGCTGATCACCGCCAACTGGGTGGACAGCGCCAATGTGGAAATGCGCTGCTTCAGCGCCGGAGAAGGCCGTTTCCTCTTCGGCAACCGCTATGCCGTTCCCGGAGGCGGGGAGGGAATCAGAGACGTGGCGGACAAATTCTGCGCCAACTTTCTGGACGCCGTCATCGGCAACGGGGCCTTTTTCCGCTCCAATCTGGCCTTCATCCGCACCGCCGCCCCCCGCAAAAAGGACGTCTGGACCATGAAACCCAACGGCCGCTTCCTGCGCCGGGCCACAAACCTGCCCGGAGAAGCCCTTTCCCCCGCCTGGTCCCCGGACGGACGCTTCGTCGTCTTCACCCATATCGACGCCCGCACCCACGCCCTGGGGGTCTGGGACAGCACCACCAGAACCGTCCAGCGGATCACCTTCCCCGGCAACACCGTCATCGGCCCCGCCTTCATGCCGGACAACCGCCTGGCCGTCAGCCTGACCGACGGCGCCAACCCCAGCATCTTCCTGCTCAATCACCGTTTCCAGAAGGAACGCAGGCTGGACAACAGCATGGCCATTGACGTCTCCCCTTCCGTGGACGCCTCGGGCGCCAGGATGGTCTTCACCTCCAACCGGTACGGCAACCCCCACATCTTTCTGAAAGATCTGCGCACAGGCCTCGTCTCCCGCGTCACCACCGCCGGACGCTACAACTCCGACCCCAGCATCAGCCCCGACGGCACCGTGGTCGCCTTCGCCCGCCAGGAAGGGGGGGGGCACCGCATTTACACCGCTGACCTGCTGACCGGCCAGGAACGGCAGATCACCTTCGGCCCCGGCAGCGACGAACAGCCCGAGTTCGCCCCGGACGGCTATTTCATCACCTTCATGTCCACCCGGAGCGGACAGAAACGCATCTACGTCATTACCCGCCACGGCGGAACGGCCAAGGCCCTGCCCACCGGCCAGGGAGACGCCTCCTTTCCCGCCTGGGGACCGGCCCCGCGATCTCCCCGCCAGGGCAGTTCCTGATTGGCGCGGCAAGCAGTAAACAGCGGCCGCGAGGCCGCTGCGCCGCGAAGCGGCGGGAGCCGGCCGGAAAACGAGCCTTCCGGCTGACGATCCCGCGCTGAAAAAGTTTACTTTTAACGCGGATATCAGTTTAAGGACACGGCCCGCCGGAAAAAACAACGGAAAAAGCGGCCTTGACAAATCCGCGAGGAAGGTTACAAGACAAAAAGCGGCCTCCCCACCGGCGAAAAGCCTGGGAAGAACCGCCGTGCACAGAGGTTCCCGAGGAAGGAAATTTTTACCAGGAAGCTGCTTGAGGAGGAAGTATGACTGTTTTACTGCGCCGTGCAATTTTTCTGACTTTTGTCCTGGCCCTGCTTGCGGGTTTCGGCTGCGGGAAAAAGACCGTTGACGACAGCACGCCCAGCGACGAGCTGGCCCTGACCGCCCAGGAGCAACAGGTCGCCCAGCAGATCAGCGGCGGCATCGTCTATTTTGAATACGACCGCTACGATCTGAAGAGCGAATCCAAGGCCGTGCTCACCCAGAAGGCCGCGATCATCAAACAGTATCCCCAGTTGCGCGTGACCATCGAAGGCCATTGCGACGAACTCGGCACCGAGGAATACAACCTGGCTCTGGGCGAACGCCGCGCCCGCGCCGCTTACGAATTCCTGGTGGGACTAGGCGTTCCCCCCGGCCAGTTGGAAATGATCAGCTACGGCAAGCTCCATCCCGCCGTGGAAGGCCATTCCGAGGCCGCCTGGGCCAAGAACCGCCGCGACGAGTTCCGGGTCTTCAAACCCCGGCGCTAGGGAAACACCGATTTATTCCCTTGGGGGGGGGGGGGGGGGGGGGGGGCCACCCCCCCCCCCCCCGCG
>JAISNZ010000056.1 GCA_031275955.1 Desulfovibrio sp.
CCAGGCCCCGGAACAGCTCCTTCTTCCCGGAATAAAAGGCGTCCAGGGCGGAAACCGTCAGGGACTTGCCGAAGCGGCGCGGCCGGGCGCAGAAGACGACCTTGCCCTGCCTGCGCAGACCTGGGAGATAGCCGGTCTTGTCCACGTAGAGCATGCCCTGCCGGCGAATCTCTTCAAAAACCTGCTCCCCTATGGGCAGCCAGGGCAAATTCTCGGCCATCTCATTCACTCCCTCAACCAGGCCCGGAACCGGACTTGCTTATGCGGGACAACGCTTTTACGGAGTCAGTCGGCGTATGGTGCCAGCTGTGGATTGAAACCATTCTGGAGCGTACAGCTTTCGCCGCCTTCCGTCAAAATGGAGTCAAGTTCAAACTCAAAAAAAGCCTTGACTCGCGGGGCGGGTCTATACATGCTATCGATCCATGTTCCGGAAGTAGTTTCCTTCGTGCCGGGCAAGTGCCGGGAAGCGGCATATTTCGCGCTTTCCCTCCGGCGACCCGCAAACAGCAGCCGTCCGCCGGAAGAGGGGGCAGGGCGTCTTTTTACGGAAGTGCCTATGCGTGCAGCACCGAAAAAAAGCCTGGCGGAATCGGCGGAGAGATTCGCGTACCGCCTCAACTGGATCAATGAGAGGGTTTGCGCGGCCCTTGTGGCGGGTACCGTGATCACAGTCTGGTTCGGCATTGTCGAGCGGTACATTTTCGCCATGGGGCTGATCTGGACCGAGGAACTCGCGCGGTACCTGATGATCTGGTCCGCTTTGCTGGCCGTTCCCTGCTGCGCGTACCGGCGCGAGCACATCGCCGTCGATCTCCTCTTCTCCCGGCTGCCCCGCCCCTGGCAAAGGCCGGGCCGTCTGGTTCTCGACTGCCTCGGTCTGCTCTTTTTTCTCTTTATGTTCGTTTACGGGCTCAGCATGGTTGAGCAGGGCAGGGCGGAGTACGCCAGCATCTTCGGCATAACAATGGTTGTTCCCTTCATGTCGGTCCTGGTTTGCAGCCTGCTGACGATCATCCAGATTGTGGTGACCATGCTGCGCGATTACAACGGAGTCAGGCCGATGTTCGCCCGGGACGACGGGTGCGCGAACTGAGGAGAAGAACCCATGCTCATCGTAGCCAGCATCTTTTTCGGCCTGCTGCTGATCGGTGTTCCCATCGGATTCGTGCTCGGCATCGCCGGCGCCGTTGGACTGTACCTCATCGGCGGGGACAACTTTCTGACCATGGCCCCCAAGCGCTTTTTCGAGGGCTTGAACCTCTTCACCTTCATGGCCATGCCCTTCTTCATCCTGGCCGGCGAAATTATGAACCGGGTGGGGCTGACCGTCAGGCTGACCGCTTTCGCCGACTCTCTTGTGGGGTATTTGCGGGGCGGCCTGGCCCACACCAACATGGTCGCGGCCGCGATGTTCGCCTGCATGTCGGGCGCGGCGGTTTCCGATGCGGCCGCCTTGGGCAACACCCTGGTTCCGGCCATGATCAAGCAGGGCTATACCCGGCCCTTCGCCTGCGCGGTGACGGCCGCCGGCGCCATCATGGGGCCGACCATTCCGCCTTCGAATCTGATGGTCATTTACGGCTCTTTGACGGGCGTGTCCATTGCCGGGCTGTTCGCGGCGGGCATCATTCCGGGCCTGCTTCTCGGCCTGTCGTGCATGGCGCTCATCGCCGCCATGGGCAGGAGGCTGGGCCTGCCCAAAAGGCCGGGCAGCCCCTCGCTGAAGGAAATTTTCTGGAGATTCCGCGGCAGCTTCCTGGCCCTGCTCATGCCGGTCTTTATTCTGGGCGGCATTATCAGCGGCATCGTCACGCCCACGGAAGCGGCGGGCATAGCCGTGTTCTATGCCTGTGTGCTGGGCGTTGTCGTCTACCGCAACCTGACCTTTGCCATCGCCGTGGAAGTGCTCATCCGCACGGCGCGCATCACGGGCGTCGTGTTCCTGATCATCGCCTCGGCTTCCATCCTGAGCTGGTGGATGACCTTCATGCAGATTCCCCAGCAGATCGCGGCCAGCATTCTGTTCATTTCGAGCAACCCGCTGATTGTCAAGGGGCTCATCCTGCTGCTTCTCCTGTGTATCGGCATGTTCATGGACATTAACGCGGCGCTGATCATCCTGGCCCCGATGCTGGTCACGCTGACGGCCGGCATCGGCATGCACCCTGTGCACGCGGGCGTCATGATCATTCTGGCGCTTAACATCTCGCTGATGACCCCGCCGGTCGGGGCGTGCCTCTTCGTTCTGTGCTCGATAACCGGAGAGAGCCTCGAAGGGATAACCAAGGCCATCTGGCCGTTCATTCTCGTTGAGGTGGGCGTCCTGATACTTGTGACCTATTGGACGGAACTGACCATGTTTGTTCCCAAACTCCTGCTTGGAATGTAGGGCAGGATAAACGCAACCAGGAGGGTACTATGGCGTTTTCCAAAAAATTCCTCACGGTGTTGGCCGCGGCGGCGCTCGTCGTTTTCATGGCCCAGGACGCGATGGCCGCCAAATCCATCAAGCTGCACCACATAAACCCCAACCTGAACTTCGGCAACCCCTCCGGAGCGAGCGCTCTGGTCTTCAAGAACCTGGTGGAATCCGGATCCAACGGGGAGATCACGGTGGAAATTTTCCCTGACAGCCAGCTCGGCAAGGACAACGAAGTCCTGCAGCAGGTGAAAGCCGGCGTCATCCAGATGGGCATCCACTCGACCGGAGGCCTCGCCAGCGTGTATCCCCTGATCTCGATCCTGGACGTCCCCTTCGGGTTCCCCAACCATGCGGTCGCCTATGAAGTGCTGGACGGCCCCTTCGGTAAGAAGCTCGCGGCCGACATCGCCAAAAAGACCGGCATGCAGTGCCTGGGCTTCAATGATTCCGGCGGTTTCTTCCAGATCACCAACTCCAAGCGCCCCATCACGAGCGCCGAGGACTTGAAAGGTCTTAAGATCCGCACCATGAGCCTGCCCACGCACCAGAGCTTCATCTCCAGCCTTGGCGGCCAGCCCGTGGCCATCTCCTGGTCGGAAGTGTACACCGCGCTCCAGACCGGCGTCGCCGACGGCCAGATGAACCCCATTCCCATCGTGGAATTCGCCAAACTCTATGAAGTGCAGAAGTACATGACCATCACCAACCACTTCTTCGCGCCCCAGATGTGGATGGTCAACCAGAATTTCTGGGACAGCCTTTCCGAGGCCGAAAAAGATCTGGTCAAATCTTCCGTCTACGCCGCCATCACCACGAGTCGCGGCATCGCCAACGCCATTGAAGCCTCCGGCGACCGGGGCATTCCTTTCCTGAAGGAAAAGATGGCAGTGAACTCCCTCTCGCCCGAAGCCAAGGCTAAAATGGCCGAAATCACGGTTCCGGCCGTCCGCGCCATCATTGAGCAGAATTTAGGCGCCGAAGGCAGGAAAATGCTTGAAGATTTCCTGGCCGCCGTCGCGCAAGCCGGGAAATAAGCTTTCGTTACAACCTCCTTTTCCACCGTCCGCTCCGGCGGGCGGTGGAAAAGACATAAGGATAAGGGATCATGCCGGAAAAATTGCCGCCGACCGTCAAATTCCTGCGTTGCACCGTGTGCGGCAAGGAATACAACCCCGGTGACCTGGCCTACGTCTGCCCGGACCACGGCAACGAGGGCATCCTGGACGTGGTCTATGATTACGACGCCGTCAGGGAAAGCCTGTCTCCCGCCATGCTCGCCGGGAGCGCCGATTTTACCATGTGGCGGTACAGGCCGCTGCTGCCCGTGGCCGACGGCACTCCGGTTCCGCCCATTCCCGTTGGCTTCACTCCCCTGGTCCGCGCGCCGCGCATCGCCGGGCTCGGCGGCGTGGCCGGGGCGTTCCTGAAAGACGATTCCCGGGAACCCACCGGTTCGTTCAAGGACAGGGCAAGCGCCCTTGCCGTCATGAAAGCGTACGAAGCCGGAGCGGGGGTGATCGCCACCGCCAGCACAGGCAACGCGGCGGCCGCTCTTTCCGGCATGTGCGCGGCGTCTGCCGCAAAGTGCGTCATCTTCGTCCCCAAGGCCGCTCCGCCCGCCAAGGTCGCCCAGTTGCTGGCTTACGGAGCCAGGGTATATCTCGTGCGGGGCAGTTACGACGCGGCCTTTGACCTCTGCCTGGAAGCCGCGGCGGAATACGGCTGGTACAACAGGAATACCGGGTTCAACCCCTATATGGCCGAGGGCAAAAAAACGGCCGCGATCGAAATTTGCGAGCAACTGGGCTGGAAGGCCCCGGACAAAGTTTTCGTGGGTGTGGGCGACGGTTGCATTATCAGCGGCCTCCACAAAGGATTCAAGGATATTCACGCTCTCGGCTGGATCGACCGCATGCCGCAACTCATGGGCGTGCAGGCCGAAGGGAGCGATTTCATGTACCGGACCTGGAAAGAAAAAGCCGATCCGCTCACCTACCCGCCCATTGACGCGCAAACCGTCGCTGATTCCATCTCCGCCGGTCTTCCCCGCGA